>JAESRD010000381.1 GCA_016764835.1 Paracoccaceae bacterium
CCCTGATACAAGATCACCTCGCCGGGGCTCTCATCAGTGCCCGCAATCATCGAGCCGACCATGGCGCAGGACGCGCCCGCCGCAATCGCCTTGGCAAAGTCGCCCGAGAACTTGATGCCGCCATCGGCAATAACCGGCACAGCACCCGCCGCCGCCGCGCAATCTAGAATTGCTGTCAGCTGAGGCACGCCGACGCCCGCAACCATGCGCGTGGTGCAAATACTGCCCGGACCGATCCCGACTTTCACCGCATCAGCGCCCGCACCAATCAGGGCTTTCGTTGCTTCGCCAGTTGCCACATTGCCGGCAATGACCTGCACATGGTTCGACAAGGTCTTGGCCCGCTCAACCGCAATAGCCACGCCTTCGGAATGCCCATGCGCGGTGTCTATCACCACGATATCAACCCCAGCCTCAACCAAAGCCGCAGAACGTTCATAGCCCGCATCGCCAGTGGTCGAGGCCGCCGCGACCCGCAGCCGCCCCAGCTCGTCTTTGCAGGCCATCGGGTTGAGCACGGCTTGTTTGCTGTCTTTGAGTGTCAGCAACCCGGTCAGCTTGCCTGCGCCATCCGTCACCAGCAGCTTTTCAATCCGCCGGGCCTTCATCAATGAGCGCGCCTCTTCAAGATCGGCAGGCTCGGTCAGCACGGCGAGGTTTTCCGTCGTCATCATCACCCGCACCGGCGTGTCATCAGCCTCGGCAAAACGCATGTCGCGGTTCGTCACAATGCCAACGACCAAGCCGCCGGGGCCAACAACGGGGAAGCCAGTGACCCGGTAGCGCTCCATCAGCACTTTGGCATCGGCCAATGTCTGGTCAGGGGTCAGGGTGATCGGGCTATAAACAATGCCGGAAACAAAGCGCTTTACCCGCCGCACTTCGCGCGATTGCTCTTCAATGTCTAGGTTGCGGTGAATAACCCCCATGCCGCCCGCCTGCGCCATACAAATCGCCATTTGCGACTCCGTCACAGTGTCCATCGCACTCGACATAAGCGGGATATTGAGCGCTATGCTTTGGGTTACCTGCGTGCGCGTGTCAGCCGTAGACGGCAGCACGCTTGATGCGGCGGGAACAAGTAAAACATCGTCGAAGGTCAGAGCCTCGCGAATCTCCATGGGGGCATTCCTTGGTGAGATCGGTTGGCGAGCTGCAATCGCATGGATCGGGCGCAGAGGAAAGGGGCTGCGAATAACTAAAGCTGCATTGCCAGCGCCGCCGCCGCACCATAATGCTTGGCGCAGTGCCAATCACAGCCGGACTGCCGCATATGAACACCCCGCCCGACACCCCAACTGATGCCCCTAAAACCAACGAGCCAATGGTCATCTTCATGCCGTCGGGCAAACGCGGCCGTTTCCCTGTTGGTACGCCGGTTCTCACCGCCGCACGCAAACCGGGTGTTGACCTTGATAGTGTCTGCGGCGGGCGCGGCATTTGTTCCAAATGTCAGATCACCCCGGCCTTTGGCAGTTTCCCAAAACATGGGCTGACATCTGAGGCGTCGGCTTTGTCTGAATGGAACAGCGTCGAAGAACGCTATGATACAATTCGTGGCCTGCCAAAGGGCCGCCGTCTTGGCTGCCAAGCCAAAGTGCTGGGCGATATTGTCATTGACGTGCCGCCAGAGAGCCAAGTCCACCGCCAAGTGATCCGCAAAGCCGCAGACCGTAGGCCTATTGTCATGGACCCGGCAACACGGCTGGTTCTGGTGCAGGTGCAAGAGCCTGACATGGATGAGCCATCGGGTGATTTTGAGCGGCTGGCTGCGGCGCTCAAAGCGCAATGGGGCGCTGATCATGTGACAATCCCGCTGCACGTTTTGGCCCGTCTGCAAAAGGCGCTGCGCAAAGGCAAATGGTCGGTGACCGTTGCCCTGCACAAAGACCATAAAGATGCCGCCCACCGGATCTTAGACATCTGGCCCGGTTTTCATGATGCCAGCCTTTACGGTCTGGCCATTGACCTCGGCTCCACCACCATCGCCGCCCATCTGATCGATCTGCGCACCGGCAATGTGATTGAGAGCGCCGGGGTCATGAACCCGCAAATTCGCTTTGGCGAAGACCTGATGAGCCGGGTGTCCTATGCAATGATGAACCCCGGCGGCGCGGGTGAGATGACCCACGTTGTGCGCGAAGCGATCAGCACTTTGGCCGCTGAACTGGCCCTAACAGCTGATATTACGGCGCAAGATATTGTCGAGGCGGTCTTCGTCTGCAACCCGGTCATGCACCACCTGTTGCTGGGCATCGACCCGCTCGAGCTGGGCCTCGCCCCGTTCGCGCTCGCCGCGTCCGAGAGCCTCGCCTTCGATGCCGCCGAGATATCGCTGACCGGGCTAAACGACGCCGCCCGCATCTACATATTGCCCTGTATCGCGGGCCATGTCGGCGCCGATGCCGCCGCCGTGGCGCTGTCAGAAGAGCCAGACAAGTCTGATGACCTCGTGCTGATTGTCGATGTCGGCACCAATGCCGAGCTGCTGCTTGGCAACAAAGACCAAGTGCTTGCCTGCTCGTCGCCCACCGGCCCGGCCTTTGAAGGCGCACAGATCAGCGCCGGACAGCGCGCCGCCCCCGGTGCGATCGAGCGGGTTGAGATCAACCCCGAAACCAAAGAGCCGCGCTTTCGCGTTATTGGCTCAGAGCTGTGGTCTGATGATCCTGGCTTTGCCGCCGCCACAGCCCAGAGCGGCATCACTGGCATTTGCGGCTCTGGCATCATCGAGGCCGTAGCCGAGATGCGCATGGCGGGCCTGTTGGACCCTAGCGGCCTGATCGGTTCAGCGACCCAATGCGGCACCGAGCGCTGCGTGCCGCAAGGCCGCACGCATAGCTACTTGTTGCATGATGACAGCGCCAATGACGGCCCGGTGATCTTTGTCACCCAAGGCGACATTCGCGCCATCCAACTGGCCAAATCCGCGCTCTATGCGGGCGCGCGCTTGCTCATGGATGAGATGGGTGTCGACAATGTTGACCGGGTCGTGCTTGCCGGGGCATTTGGCGCGCATATCTCGCCCAAACATGCGGTGGTTTTGGGCATGATCCCCGACGTGCCGCTCGACAAGGTGGCCAATGCGGGCA
>JAESRD010000382.1 GCA_016764835.1 Paracoccaceae bacterium
AGGTGGCGGCGCGGGCATGGCGCTGGCCGAATGGGTCAAGGCAGGTGAGCCGCCTTACGACCTTTGGGCCGCCGATATTCGCCGCTTTGGCCGGCCGCATTTTGACACTGACTGGGTGCGCACCCGAACCGTTGAAGCATATGGCAAACATTACACAATGGCCTGGCCGCATGAGGAGCACAGCTCTGGCAGGCCGTGCCGTAAGTCACCGCTTTATGCGCAGCTCAAAGCCCAAGGCGCGTGTTTTGGCGAAAAGCTGGGCTGGGAGCGGCCCAACTGGTTTGCTGATCTGGCGGCAGGCGAGGTGGCCGAAGATAGCTATAGTTTTGAGCGTCAAAACTGGTTTGCCGCTGTGGGGCGCGAGCATAAGGCGGTGCGTGAGGCGGCGGTGATATTTGACCAAACATCATTCGCCAAATTTGCGCTCAAAGGCCCAGATGCGGCGGCGGCCCTGTCATGGATTGCGGCCAATGACGTTGATAAGCCAGTTGGCTCACTGACTTATACCCAGATGCTCAACGACAAGGGCGGCATTGAATGTGACCTGACCGTGGCCCGGGTCGCGCAAGATGAGTTCTACATTGTCACCGGCACTGGCTTTGCCACGCATGATTTTGACTGGATCAGGCGCAATATTCCGGCGGGCATGAACTGCCAGCTGTTCGACATCACCTCATCCAATGCCGTGCTGTCGCTGATGGGGCCAAATGCGCGGGCGATATTGGCGGCGGTGACGCGGGCTGATTTGTCGAACGCGGCGTTCCCGTTTGGCGCGGCGCAGACCATTGGCATTGCGGGTTGTCCGGTGCTGGCATTGCGCGTCACTTACGTGGGTGAGCTGGGCTGGGAGCTGCATTTGCCGGTTGAATATGCGACCACTGTTTACAATGCGCTGATGGCGGCGGGCGGGGCGCACGGGTTGGTCAATGCCGGTTATCGGGCGATTGAGAGCTGTCGGCTTGAGAAGGGTTACCGGGCTTGGGGGTCTGATATTGGACCAGACCATATGCCAGATGAGGCCGGTCTGGGCTGGGCGGTAAAAATGCGCAAAGGGGCGTTTAAGGGGCGCGCGGCTGTGGCGACGCAGCGCAAGGCGGGCGTGCGCAAGATGCTGGCTTGTTTCACCATTGAAGGGGAGGGGACTGTGCTTCTGGGGCGTGAAACGATCTACCGTAACGGCGAGCGTGTTGGTTGGCTGACAAGCGGTGGCTATGGATATACTATCGGTAAATCAATTGGTTATGGCTATGTGCGCTGTGCAGAGGGGGTTGATAATGCCTATCTTGCCGCTGGTGAGTATGAGCTAGAGGTCGCGGCCGAGCGCGTGGCTTGTAAAATCGAGCTGACACCGCTTTATGATGCCAAAATGGCGCGGGTGAAGAGCTGAGCCTAGCTGGTTTCAAACCTAAAGAAATGCATCATAGTTGTGCCATTTAGCTCTTGGCTTGCAGTATAATTACCGGCTGTTTCTTGGCTGATAACTTTGCGCCAGAAGCCGAACGCTGTCTTATTGTCGGGCAGGCAGCGGACCAGCCATTTGCCCGGCCTTTGCGCTAGAGCCGACTGAAAAGCGGCACGCCCGACGCCCTGCCCGGCAAATTTGCGCAGCACGAAGAACTGGCCCATATCGGTTCGGTCTGGCTCGGGTGGGGAGGGGCGCAGCAGGGCGAAACCGGCAAGCTCGTTGTTGGATGTGATGACAAAGGGGGCGTGGTCTTGGTTCTGCCAATAGGGCGGCAACAGGTCTGGCGGATAGGCGAAGCGGCCATTGTCGCCAATGCTCCAGCCGCCGAAGCTGGACATATCATGCAGGTAGAGCTGGAACAGTTCTTCGATGACTGGCCGCGCGGCGGGGTGCAGCTCGATCATTTTTCGGCGGGCTTGCGCGGCGCGGGCCGGGGCGCATTGTCCCAATCATCGGGTAATATCCGGGCGGCGTCGCCCTCGGGGTCATCATATTGGTTGGTACGTAAGGTCCAGATGAAGGCGATAAGGCCGATCAGGCCAAGCCCGATGGAGACTGGGATGAGAAAGGCGATGATTTCCATATTTGCCTCCGGCTAGCGCAAGCGCAGCGCGTTGAGAGTGACGGTGATCGACGAGGCCGACATGGCCAAAGCGGCGATAAGCGGCGTGGCAAAACCCAAGAGCGCCACTGGCACGGCGATGATATTGTAGAGGATCGAGATGGCGAAGTTTTCTTTGATCCGGCGCACGGCTTTTTGCGCGGTGGTTATCGCGTCGGCCACCGGGCTGATATCGGTGCCAAGCAGCACAATGTCAGACGCGGCGCGGGCGGCGTCGAGCGCTGTTGCGGGCGAGATCGAGACCGAGGCGCGGGCCAGTGCGCCGGTGTCGTTTAGCCCGTCGCCGACCATCAGCACGTTGGCGCCCGCTGCCGTCAGCGCCTCGATCTGGCTGACCTTGCCAGAAGGTGAGATTTGGGCCTGCCAGTCGGTTATGCCCAGCTCACCGGCAATGCGGGCGACGGGGCCGGGCAGGTCGCCTGAGAGCAGCTGAACTTTGAGACCTTTGGCCATGATCTCGGCCACCAGCTCTTTGGCGCCGGGGCGCAGCTGATCGACAAACTCAAAGCTAACCGGGGCGCGGCCTTCGACGCTGAGCCAAGCTGAGGTCTCGTCGCGCTCGGGGGCGTCGCCGGCCCAACCGGCGCGGCCAAAGCGCACGGTTTTGCCTTGCCAGCGGCCTTGGATACCTTGGCCGGGGACTTCTTTGAGGTCGTCGATTTGAGCCGGGTCTACGGTGAGGGCTGTGGCCATGCCCCGCGCGAGCGGGTGGGCTGAGCCTGCGACGAGGCCTGCGGTGATGGCAAGGTCTTCGGCGCTGTAGGCGTCCAAGCCTTTGGGGCCGGGCAGGCCGATTGTTAGCGTGCCGGTTTTGTCGAAAACGACGGTGTCGACTTGGGCCAGCCGCTCTAATGCCGTGCCGCTTTTGATCAGCAGACCTTTGCGAAACAGTTTACCGCTGGCGGCGGTGACCACGGCGGGCACGGCCAGACCGAGCGCACAGGGGCAGGTGATGATCAGCACGGTGACGGCAATGTTGATCGCCAAGCGTCCGTCACCGCCAGAGACCCAGAGCCAGCCGAAAAAGGCGCAGATGGCCAAGATATGGACCAGCGGCGCATAGGCGCGGGCGGCTTTGTCGGCGAGGCTGGTGTAGCGGCCACGCGCCTCTTCGGCGACGGCCACCAGGGCGGCCATTTTGGCGAGCGCTGTGTCTGGCCCGGCGGCGGAGACTTTGATGATCAGCGGGCCGGAGAGGTTTACCTCGCCAGTGCAGACCTGCATGCCGATTGTGGCGCTGACGGGCAGGCTTTCGCCGGTGAGCAGCGAGCGGTCGAGGTCACTTGTGCCACCGGTAATTGTGCCGTCAGCGGGCAGACGGCCACCGGGCAAGACACGGATGTGGTCACCGGCGGCGAGGTCGCGGGCATCAATACTTTCTTCTGTGCCGCGCGTTATCCGCACTGCCCGTGGTACTTCGAGCGCCGACAGTTCTTGCGCGGCAGAGCGCGCGGCGGCACGGCTGCGGTGGTCGAGATACCGCCCGCCCAGAAGGAAGAAGGTGAGCATGACGGCGGCGTCAAAATAGGCGTATTCGCCGCCATTAAAGGTCTCGTACAGAGACAAGCCGGTCGCGAGGATGATGGCCAGCGAGATGGGGACATCCATGGCCAAGCGGCCTGCGCGCAGGGCACGCAAAGCGGCGCGAAAGAACGGCTGGCCGGCGAAGAGCACGGCCGGAAGGGCGATGGCGGCGGAAACTAAGTGGAAGATGTCACGCGTCGCATCGGTGGCCCCGGCCCAGACGGCGACCGACAGGATCATGATGTTCATCATGGCAAAGAAGGCGACGCCGAGCC
>JAESRD010000383.1 GCA_016764835.1 Paracoccaceae bacterium
AACACTGAAAATCGCCACCTTTGCCGCACCGCTTAGCCGCGACGGGCCGGGCCTGCTGCTGCGCGATATTGCGCGCGGCGAAGACGCGCAAATCGCGGCGATTGTGCAAATCATTGCCAGCGTCCAGCCTGATATTCTGCTGCTAACCGACTTTGACTATGACCTGGGCGGGGTGACGCTGGACGCGTTTGCCCAAAGCTTGGCCGATGCGGGCCTCGCCTTGCCACATGCCTTTGCGCTGCGGCCCAATGCTGGCATGGCAACCGGGCTTGATATGGACGGCGATGGCCGCACCGGCGCGCCGCGTGACGCGCAGGGATACGGGCGCTTTGCTGGCAATGGCGGGTTGGCGATCCTGTCGCGCTGGCCGATCCGCATAGATGATGTTCAAGATTTTAGCGGGCTTTTGTGGCGCGATCTGCCGGGGGCTGTGCTGCCAATGCAAGGCGATCAGCCGTTTCCGAGTGCTGCCGCCCAAGCGGTTCAGCGGCTGTCGAGCACGGCGCATTGGTCAGTGCCTATTGTTGCACCGGGGGGCGATGTTGTGCTGTTGGCATGGTCGGCGACGCCGCCGGTTTTTGACGGGCCAGAAGATATGAACGGGTTGCGCGGGCGCGACGAGTTGCTGCTGTGGCGGCACCATATCGAGGGCAATTTGGGCGCTGCGCCTGCCGGGCACTTTGTCTTGCTCGGCAACGCCAATCTTGACCCGTTTGATGGCGATGGGCGGCGCGACAGCATTGCCCAAATGCTGCGCCATCCGGCGCTGATAGACCCGCAGCCGGTTAGCGCCGGCGGGGCGGCGGCCGATGACCCCGGCCATAGCGGCCCGCCCGCCCGCGACACGGCTGACTGGCCGGATAATGCGCCGGGGAATTTGCGGGTCAGCTATGTGCTGCCCTCGGTTGACTGGACGATTGTTGATACCGGGGTTTTCTGGCCTGCGCCCGATACGCCCGGCGCGGATCTACTGGGCACTGACGGCCAGCTTGCCGGGGCGCACCGTTTGGTTTGGGTTGAACTCAGCCGGTAGGCTGGCGCGCACCACATCCTTTAGGTTGGTCGGCTCAAACCCCGGCAGCAGCTGGTCAAACCGGGCATTGTCGAGCCGGTGATCAAGGCTCCAAAGATAGCGCATTTCCATCAACTCGCGGGCCAGCTCCCAAAACGGCGCGGTGAGGCGCATGAGCAACCACGGGAAACCGGTGGGCTTCAGGCTACGCCCGGTTTGGGCCAGTATTTCGGCCTGTAATTCTATCAGTGTAAAGGCGTGGCCGGGGAAGGGGATATCTTCGAACGGGGCAAGCTCGGAGCGCATCTCAGCGAGGGCAACAGCGGCACGGGCCCAGTCGGGCAGGTAAGCATAGGTCTGCATAGCGTCGGGGCGGCCCGGATGGGTGATCTTGCCACGCTTGACGGCGCGCAAGATAACGAGGCCCATCACATCTTCGTCGCTGTCGGGATCAATGAAATTACCGGCCCGCAAGATGATCGTGCGCACGCCGGCGGCACGGTAGGCCAGCTCCATATCTTTGCGCAGCTGGCCTTTGCGCGTATTGGGGTTTTGCGGCGTTGTTTGCGACCATGTCCCGCCTGTTGCGCCAAAGTTATAGACGTTACCGGGGATGATCACCGTGGCACCCGATGCTTTAGCCGCAGCAATCGTCTGCGCGGTGGTCTGGGGCAGGATCTCTGCCCAGTTATGGTAGGCGGGCGGGTTCATGCCGTTAACGATCACGTCAGCGCCGAGGGCGGCTTTGGTCATGTTACCGGTGGCGCGGTCATAGGCGCGGACATTCCAACCGGCATTGGCAAAGGCACGGTTGGCATGGCGGCCAATTTTGCCTGATGCGCCGAGGATGAGAACTGTTTTGGTCATGTGGTGGCCCTTTCTGGCTCGCTTGACTTTCAATTTACCCATTCAATAATGGTTTAACATTGCTCAATATCGGCGGTCATGTATTCATAATTGAATGGATGATCGTGAGCGAACCCCCGACTGGGCGCTGATGCGCGCCTTTCTTGCCGTTGGTGAAGAGGGCAGCCTGACGGCGGCGGCGCAAAGCCTTGGCGCGTCTCAGCCCACGCTTGGGCGGCAAATTCGTGAGCTGGAAGCCCAGCTTGGGGCGGAGCTGTTTCACCGCCAGCCGCGCGGGCTGGTGTTGAGTGAGCTGGGGCAAAGCCTGCTTGGCCCGGCGCGGGCCATGCGCGATGCAGCCCAACAGATAACTTTGCGCGCCGCCGGGCAGCAGCAAAAGCTGGCAGGCACGGTGCGGGTGGCGTCGAGCATTGCCGTGGCTACGTATCATCTGCCCGAGATACTGGCCGCATTGCGGATCAAAGAGCCACAAATTGCCATTGAGCTGGTGCCGTCAGATGACAGCTCAAACCTGCTCTACCGTGAGGCGGATATCGCTATTCGCATGTACCGGCCGACCCAGCTTGACCTGATCACGCAATATCTGGGCGAGGTGCGGCTGGCGGCTTTTGCGGCGCGCAGCTATCTGGCCCGGCATGGCACACCGCGCAGTGTGGCTGATCTGCAAGATCATGATTTTGTTGGCTTTGACCAAAGCACCGAGATCATCGACGGGCTGATAGCCGCTGGACTGCCGGCCACGCGCGACTGGTTTGGCATGCGTTGCGACAACCAGATTGTTTATTGGCAGATGGTGCGGGCGGGCTGCGGTATCGGGTTTTCGCAGGCCAGCATTGGCCAGCATGATGCGGATATGGTCGAGATATTGCACGACATTTCCCTGCCTAAGCTGCCGGTTTGGCTGACGGCGCATGAGGCGATGCGCCAAACGCCGCGTATCCGGCGGGTGTGGCAAGCGCTGGCTGAAGGGTTGGCGCCGATTTGCCAGTAGGTTGGTTTGTTGCCCATGCGGGGCACTGCTTGGTTTGTTGCCCCTGCGGGGCACTGCTTGGTTTGTTGCCCCTGCGGGGCACTGCTTGGTGTGTTGCCCCTGTGGGGCACTGCTTGGTGTGTTCCCCTGCGGGGCGGGCTTGGTTTCTTGACCCTACGGGGCGCAGGGGGTAGGTCGGATTGACCCGAAATAATAGCCCAAAGGTGCCCCATGACTGACCGTTCAATTCTGATCCTGCCCGGCGATGGCATTGGCCCCGAAGTTATGGCCGAAGTTCGCAAGATTATCAGCTGGTATGATGGGCGCGGCATTGGCTTTGATGTCAGCGAAGATCTTGTTGGCGGTGCGGCATATGACGCGCACGGCACCCCGCTGCATGATGACACAATGGCCAAAGCGCAAGAAGTTGACGCCGTGCTGCTCGGCGCTGTAGGTGGGCCAAAATACGATGTGCTCGACTTTTCAGTCAAGCCAGAGCGGGGCCTGTTGCGGCTGCGCAAAGAGATGGACCTGTTCTCGAACCTGCGCCCGGCGCAGTGCTTTGACGCGCTGGCTGATTTCTCATCGCTGAAAAAGGAAGTGGTTGCTGGGCTTGATATCGTCATTGTCCGCGAGCTGACTTCTGGCATTTATTTTGGCGAGCCGCGCGGTATCTTCAAAGAGGGCAATGAGCGGGTTGGGATTAACACCCAGCGCTATACTGAGAGCGAGATCGCCCGTGTTGCCCGCTCTGCCTTTGAGCTGGCCCGGCGACGCAATAACAAGGTCTGCTCGATGGAGAAGGCCAATGTTATGGAGAGCGGCATTTTGTGGCGCGAAGTGGTGACAGAGGTGCATGCCAAAGACTACGCCGATGTTGAGCTGAGCCATATGTATGCTGATGCGGGTGCGATGCAGCTTTGCCGCTGGCCCAAGCAATTTGACGTGATCGTTACCGACAATCTGTTTGGCGATATGCTGTCTGACATGGCGGCA
>JAESRD010000384.1 GCA_016764835.1 Paracoccaceae bacterium
CCCACGTGACCGGTGCCGCCGCGCTCAAAATCAATTAATTCCCTCTACGGCTGCCAGCACCCTTCTGCGGCGCAATAATGCGCCAGCAGACGGCGCGCTTGGCTATTGGCGGCGCTTTACTTGCGGGCTGTGTGCCGACTGATAGCGGGCTGCCGGTAAGCGACCCACCATCCGACGCAACTGCGCAAGAATTTGAGGCGATGCCGCCGCCGCTCTTGGCGCTCGACACCGGCCCGCTTACCGATAGCGATGTTTTGGCACAGCATTACCAACGTTTGCAAAACAGCCTGCTGGTTCAGGGGCTTTTGCGCCAAGATGGCGGCGGCCCTGACACGCCATTTACGGCCGAGAGTTTGGCTGACGACTTTATTAACATAGCCCTGCTTCCAGATACCAGTTTTCGCCGTCAAGAGATGCACAGCTTTACGCCACTGCACCGGTGGCAGCAGCCATTGCGGATGTCGGTCGAGTTTGGCGCTTCTGTGCCCGCCGAACAGCAAGAGGCTGATCGCGCCCGCATTGCCCGCTACGGCGCGCGGATGGCCCGGCTTACCGGGCTAACTGTGCAGCCAAGCGGCCCTGCTTTGGCGAATTTTACGGTGTTGATCCTCAATGAGGCTGAACGCTTGGCCAGCGAGACTCGCATTCGCGCTCTATTGCCGGAAATTTCACTTAGTGTTTTGCGAGACATCCTGAACCCGCCCCGCCGCATTTCATGTCTTGTCGTTGCAGATTTTGAGCCGGGCCGGGCAACCTATAACCAAGCCGTGGTGATCATCCGCGCCGAGCTACCGGACCTGCTGCGCCAAACCTGCATTCACGAAGAGATCGCCCAAGGCCTCGGCCTGCCAAATGATAGTGCCCAAGCCTATCCTTCTATTTTTAACGACAATGACGAATTTGGGTTTTTGACAACGCATGATGAGATGCTTTTGCAAATGCTCTATGACCCCCGCCTGTCACCGGGTATGACCTATGACAACGCGGTCCCTATTATCCGCCAGATTGCTGCCGAACTAACCGGCACAGACCTTGGCACTACAGAATGACAAAAGGAACCTAAACCATGGGTATTCTCGACTTTCTCTCCGGCCAGTTCATTGATGTGATCCACTGGACGGATGACACCAATGACACAATGGTCTGGCGCTTTGAGCGCGAAAACCACGAGATCAAATACGGCGCCAAGCTGACCGTGCGCGCTGGCCAAGCGGCTGTGTTCGTGCATGAAGGCCAGATCGCCGATGTCTTCACCCCCGGGCTCTATATGCTAGAGACCAATAACATGCCGATCATGACCAGCTTGCAACACTGGGATCACGGCTTTGAATCACCGTTCAAATCTGAGATCTACTTCGTTGATACGACCCGCTTTACCGGCATGAAATGGGGCACCAAGAACCCGATTATCGCCCGCGACCCCGAATTTGGCCCAATCCGGCTGCGCGCCTTTGGCTCCTACACAATGCGTGTCTCCGAGCCGGGCAAGTTCCTGACCGAGATTGTTGGCACTGACGGCGAGTTTACCGCCGATGAGATCAGCTTTCAGATCCGCAATATCGTGGTGCAAGAGGTCAGCCGGGTGCTGGCCAGCTCGGGTATTCCGGTGCTTGATATGGCGGCGAACACCGCTGATATGGGCAAGCTGATCAGCCAAGCAATCGCGCCGACTATTGCCCAATACGGGCTGTCGATCCCAGAGTTCTACATTGAAAACATCTCGCTACCGGCCGCCGTTGAGGCAGTGCTCGATAAGCGCACCTCAATGGGCATTGCTGGTGATCTTAACCGCTACATGCAGTTTAACGCCGCTGAAGCGCTGGCCCAACCCGGCGCTGCCAGCGGGGCAATGTCTGCTGGCATGGGCGCTGGTCTTGGCATGGCCATGGGCAATGCGATGGGCGGGGCTGTGGGCCCCTGGGGCATGGCCCCGGCGCGTCCGGCCATTCAGCCCAGCTATCAGCCCGCGCCGCCACCGCCGCCGCCCGTGGCCGAGCATGTTTGGCATATCGCAGCACACGGTAAAACCACCGGCCCGTTCAGTCTGGCCGATCTTGGCCAAATGGTTGGCGCTGGTAAATTCACCCGCAAGACCACGATCTGGACACCGGGCCAAGATGGCTGGTTAAATGCAGGCGATGTGACCGAGCTGGCTCAGCTGTTCACCATTCAGCCACCGCCGCCACCGCCAGCAGCCTAAACGACAACTCTGGCGGGGCAGCAATTAGGCCACCCCGCCACATCAACGCTCTGCTTAAAGACCCGCCACAACAGCGCTCTGCTTAAAGAATAGACAAATGATTGACGCGCCTGCCCCGATAGAAGAACACCGGTTCCCCTGCCCGTCTTGCGGCTCTGATTTGCATTACGATGCAAAGGCCGGCCAGCTCAAATGCGTGCATTGTGGCCATGAAGAGCCCGTGGCCATCACCACCAGCCGCCATGATGCGCTCAAAGAGCTCGACTTTGAGGCCGCGCTTAACGACGAGCTGGCGGCCGAAGATGTTGAAGTCACCCGGGTCATTGCCTGCCAAAGTTGCGGCGCGCAGACCGAGCTTGCGGCCGATGCCCAAGCCACCCGATGCCCGTTTTGCGACACGCCTGTGGTCACCGATACCGGCACGCACCGGCATATCAAACCCCGCGCCATTATCGCCTTTGCCCTGACCGAGCGCGAAGCCCGTGGCCATATGGGCAAATGGCTGGGCAGGCTGTGGTTCGCCCCCGGCGGGCTCAAGGAATATGCCCGCAAAGGCCGGACTATGGACGGCATCTATGTGCCGTACTGGACCTTTGACGCCCGTACCAACACCGATTATCGCGGCAGCCGGGGCGATGATTATTGGGAAACCAAAACCGTGCGCCGCAATGGCGAAACCAAGAATGTACGCACCCGCAAAGCCCGCTGGCGCAATGTCCGCGGCCATGTTGCCCGTGCGTTCGACGATGTGCTGGTGCTGGCCTCGCGCTCGCTGCCCAAGCGCTATACCGACGCGCTAGAGCCGTGGAACCTGTCTGAGCTGACCGCTTATCAGCCCGAATACCTGTCTGGTTTTCTGGCCGAGGGCTATCAGGTTGAGCTGAATGATGGGTTTGGCGAGGCCAAAAAGATCATGGAGCAGATTATCCGCCAAGTTGTGCGGCGCGACATTGGCGGCGACAAGCAGCGGATCAGCCATCTGGATACCGAAACCAAGGTGGTGACGTTTAAACATGTGCTGCTGCCAGTCTGGATGGCGGCGTATAAATATCGCGGCAAGACCTACCGGTTTGTGGTCAACGGCCAGACCGGCAAGGTGATGGGCGAGCGGCCGTATTCGGCGGTGAAGATCGCCTTTGCTGTGCTGGCCGGGCTGATTATCGCGGGTGGTATTGCTTATTTTGTGAGTATTAATCAGTAGCGGTCGGGCCTAGTAGCAGGGCGGGCACATATGCCGCTATTTGGGCCGCTGCCTATGCGAGGTGGCGGCGAATATGCCAAAGGAAATAGGATCAATATGGATAAAACGTTCAAGGCCATATTCAAATATCTAAGCGAAATGTCCATGTGGATGCGCGCGGCAGTGGCCGCGTCAGTTCTTTTGCTCGTTACGAATAACACCGAAATGTATATGCTCGTGCCAATTTGCTGGCTTGGTTATTGGGTCTATCTCGGTGCGGCCAGGGACAGGTCTAACAGCAAAGGCGAGTAAGTGGCTTGTGCTGGCCAAAGATCAGTTAGGTAGTGGTCCCGTATTTCGCGCATCAGCCCTAGGCTGTTATTTCGACGGCAGCGACAAGCCTGCCCTTTTTTCCGGCGCAGCCATCGCATTCTTGCGCAGCCATCGTCGCATTTCACCACCCGCAATATCAAGCACACCACCTAAACATCTTGCCCGCTGCCGCCCCCGCCGCTATTGATCATTGAAGTTTATAAATAGGAAAATGCCATGATCCTTGCCTGCGGCGAAGCCCTTATCGACATGCTCCCACGCAAAAGCACCGAAGGCGAAGACGCCTTTGCCCCGTTCGCCGGTGGCGCCGTGTTTAACACCGCCGTCGCCCTTGGCCGTCTCGGTGTGCAAACCGCGTTTTTCTCAGGCCTGTCATCTGATCTGTTCGGCGACATACTGCGCGACCAGCTCAGCGCCTCAAATGTTGATGCCAGCCCAGCCCATATTAGCAACAGGCCGACGACCATGGCCTTCGTCCGCCTCGTCAACGGCCAAGCCAGCTATACGTTTTATGATGAGAACACTGCAGGCCGGATGTTAACCGAAGCCGAGCTGCCCGAAGTGACCGCGCAAGCCCTGTTCTTTGGTGGCATATCACTGGCTGTCGAGCCTTGCGGTGCGACCTATGCCGCACTTCAAGCGCGCGAGGCCGACAAGCGTGTCACCATGATTGACCCCAATATTCGCCCCAGCTTTATTGTTGATGAGCCGCGTTTTCGCGCCCGGATCACAGCAATGATGGACCGCGCCGATATTATTAAACTCTCGGATGAAGACCTGCATTGGCTTTATGGCACGGGCGATGCCGCTGAGCTGGCCCGTGCTTTGCTCACCCCGGTTGGCCAGCCGGGGCCAAAGCTGGTCTGCGTTACCGAAGGCGCAAAAGGCGCTACCGGCTATTATTACGGCGGCGCGGTTTTTGCCGCGGCCAAAGCGGTCACCGTGGTTGACACTGTCGGCGCCGGTGACACGTTTAACGCCGGTATTCTGGCTAGCCTGCACGAGGCCGGGGCGCTGACTAAAAGCGGCATAAACAGCCTGACTGAAGCCCAGATCAATGCGGCCCTGATGCGCGGCGTGCAAACCGCCGCCATCACCGTTAGCCGCGCCGGGGCCAACCCCCCATGGGCACATGAGCTGACATGAGGGCGCTGGTCCAGCGGGTCAGCTCGGCGCAGGTCGCGGTTGACGGCGCCATAATCGGCCGCTGTGATGTGGGGCTGATGATCCTCATCTGCGCCATGCAGGGCGACAGTAACGATATGCCCGCCCGCCTCGCCGCCAAAACATCCAAGCTGCGCATTTTTGCCGATGAGAACGGCCGCATGAACCGCTCGCTGGCCGATATTGGCGGCCAGGCGCTTGTCATCAGCCAGTTTACCCTTGCCGCAGACACGTCGCGCGGCAACCGGCCCGGCTTTTCGTCCGCCGCCGCACCCGAGCTGGGCAAAGTGCTTTATGAGAGTTTCGCGGCGTCTTTGGCCGCTCTGGGTATTCCGGTGCAAACCGGGCGGTTTGGCGCAAATATGCAGGTCAGCCTGACCAATGACGGGCCGGTGACCATTTGGCTAGAGATCTAGCCGGTTGAAATTGCCCGCGTTCCTGATCACATTCAGCAGCTTGCTCAACGGTGGTTGGATGCTGGCCGACGGGGTCCATGTATTGCGGTTTGGCAAATATTTTGGCCCAGAACTGCCCGGCCCGTACCGGCACGTTTTTATCTAGGCGGGTATCGACCCGCTAAGCCTTGGCTGGCTGTTCGTTCTGTTTGGCTGGCTTTGGGCTTTGGCGCTGGCAGCATGGCTGACACGCCGCAAACGCAGCCCACCTCTGGCTATCGCAATAGCCACTTTGTGGTATTTGCCGGTTGGCACGGCGCTAAGCTTGGTGGTGATCTATTTTTCGTGCAAGGCTGGCGGCGCTTAGCCGCTCGACAGCTGGGCCACTTCGGCACCAAAAGCCAAGTCAAACATCATATCAACAAAGATTTCTAGCTTGTTAGCCCGTGCGCTGAGCGGGTTTAGCGCCATATGCTCGGTCTCAACCCATGACAGGTAATCGACGACCTCCTCGCGCGGCTCGCCGCGTTTGACCATTGCCGCGGCGACCGACAGATATTGGTCATATTCGTCAGCAAAAGGCCGACCTTCCCAACTGCCCATCATCTCGCACAGGCCCATCGGGTCCCAATGAGACCAGCCAATGCGGCGCAACGGTTCAATATCTATCTCGGTACAATGTCTCACAGGAGAATCTGGTAGCGCATGTTTTTGGTTCAATCGATACATTCATTCAATCAAACACAACATTGTTTCCAAATAAGTAAGAATGCAACGGAATGGACGCACCTTTTGGGTTATCGCAAGAGAAACAGCGGATTAACGCCGATGCGGGATGATCTGAACCAGTGCAAATCCGGCAACGGCGACGCATAGAATTGACGGGCCAGCCGGTGTGTCGAGACGCAAGGCCAACAACAGGCCCAACAGCGCCGACGCCGCGCCAAGCGCCACCGACCACAGCGCCATAGCCTCGGGCGAGTTGGACAGCCGCCGCGCTGTTGCCGCAGGCACGATCAGCAGCCCGGTAATCAGCAGCGCGCCGACAACCTTTATCGCCACCGCCACCACCGCTGCGATCAGCAATGTGAGCGTCAGTTCGGCCCGCGCCGGGTTTATGCCTGCCGAGCGGGCGAGGTCGGCATTGAGCGTGGCCGTCAGCAAAGATTGCCACTGCCACCAGATAATGCCGCAAACCAGCGCGCCCCCGGCCCAGATCAGCGCCAGCCCATTGTGCGTGACAGTGAGCACGTCGCCAAACAGCCAAGCCTCAAGGTCAATCCGTGTGCCGGGCATAAGTGCCGCGCCAACGAGACCCAGCGCCAGCCCGCCATGGGCCAGCACGCCCAGCAGCGCGTCGGCGGCAATGCCGCGACCAGACAGGAAATGGATCAGCAGCGCCATGAGCCCGGCAACGCCGAGCACAAACGGAAAGACGGGCAATGAGAAGCCCAGCGCCAGCGCGACACCAAGGATCGCCGCATGGGCGGTCGCGTCGCCAAAGTAAGCCATGCGCCGCCAGAGCACGAAACAGCCGAGCAGCCCGGCGGCCATAGCGCAGCCAAGGGCGGCCAGAGCCGCGCGCACCAGAAAATCATCAAGCATTTGGCGCCTCGGTTTGATTGGGGTCGTGATTATGATCGTGACTATGGCTGTGACTGTGGTCATCCGGCCCATGATGATGGTCATGCTCATGCCGGTACAGCGCCAGCGCTCCGCCGGTGCCAGTGCCAAACAGCTCGCGGTAGGCAGGGGCGGCGCTCACCACCTCTGGTGTGCCTTCGCAGCAAACATGACCGTTGAGACAGATCACTCGGTCAGAGGCGCTCATCACCACATGCAGCTCATGGCTGACCATCAACACGGCGCAGCCAAGGCTGGCCCGCAAAGCCTCGATCTGTTGGTAAAACGCCGCCGAGCCGGGCTGGTCGAGACCTTGGGTCGGCTCATCTAGGATGAGGATGTCAGGATCGGTCAGCACGGCGCGGGCCAGCATGGCGCGCTGAAACTGGCCGCCCGAAAGGTCGGCCATCTGCTTGGCCTCAAGCCCCTGCGCCCCGGCCGTGGCGAGCGCTGCGGTCGCCGCGTGGTCAGCCACTCGGCGCGGCAGATCAAGAAACCGGCGCACACTCATCGGCATCGCCCCGCCAAGCTGCAATTTTTGCGGTACATAGCCGATTTTGAGCCCAGGTTTGCGCGTCACCGTGCCGCTATCGGGCCTAAGCGCCCCGATCAGCACCCGCAGCAGCGTCGATTTGCCAGAGCCGTTAGGCCCAACAATCGTCACGATCTCACCGGCCTCAATACCAAAGGACACGTTTTGCAAAACCGCCCGGCCACCAAGCCGCAGCTGCACATCTTTCGCCGCAATCAACATGGGGTCTGCTTTTGGCAAGCCGCGCAAACGCCCTCAGCCTCGATCACGCATTGCTCAACCTCAAAGCCGGTCACCGCCGCCGCGTCGCTTGATATTCTATCGGCATTGGCACTCCCGCTTATCTGGCTGATTATTGAATTCGCCTTGCTGGCGATTTTTCAGGGCGTCGGTCCGCCATCCGTGATCCTGAGTGCTGTTTGCTCGCTGCTGACTGCTTGGATTGTCATTTTTATTGTCACCAGTCTGGCGCAAAACAAGATATGGGCGCGGCTGGTGGCGTTCTGCGCCTGGACCATCGCTGCGCTCAATATCCTCGGGCTGCTGACCCCGACCCTGGACTTTCTGGAGAGTCTCGCGTTTCGAATGGGGGATACCCACATTTCCATGCTCGGCATTGCAAAAGCCATTGTTGTCGGCATTATTGTTTTGTGGATTACCTTTGGCCTCTCGCGCTTTCTGGAGGCGCAGATCCACAAATCGGAAGCCCTGACACCATCGGTTCAGGTGCTCACGGCAAAACTGGTGCGTGTCGCGCTGATCGCGGTAGCGGTCATGATTATCCTCTCCAATTCCGGGATCAATATCACCGCTTTTGCCGTATTCAGTGGCGCCATTGGTGTTGGTATCGGTTTTGGCCTGCAGAAAATTGTTTCCAACTTGATCAGCGGCATTATCCTGCTGCTGGATCGCAGCATCAAGCCTGGCGATGTAATTGAGGTGGGCCAGACTTATGGTCGGGTGAATACCATGGGCGCGCGTTATGCGTCGGTGATTACCCGCGATGCCATGGAATATCTGATTCCCAATGAAGACCTGATCACGCAACAGGTGGTTAATTGGTCCTACAGCTCCCGTAATGTGCGGCTTAAGGCGCCCATCGGTGTTTCCTATGCCTCCAATATTCCAGAGGTCATTGCGCTCGTGGAAAAGACGGCCGCGATGGTGAGCCGTGTTCTCGCCGATCCGCCGCCGCGCTGCCTGATGCGCGGCTTTGGCGACAGTGCTATTGATCTGGAGCTGCGGTTCTGGATTGGTGATCCGGAGTCAGGCTGCCGCAATGTGACCAGCGAGGTCTTGATCAGCATCTGGCAGGCTTTCAAAGACAACAATATTGATATTCCCTTCCCGCAACGCGATGTGCGTGTGGAGATGGTGCGGGCATCCTCTGATTAACAAGAATAGAAAGGCGAAAACAATGATTGAGAATACCATCGCCAACTGGCATGAGATCGTACAATCTCGCGACCCTTCAGGGCTGGACGCCTTGCTTCATGACGATGCGGTGTTCCACTCCCCGGTGGTGCATATGCCGCAAAAGGGCAAGCATATTACCCGGATGTATCTAACCGCCGCTTTTCAGGTCCTGTTTAGCGAAGATTTCTCTTACGTGCGTGAAATTGTTGGCGACCGGGACGCGGTTCTGGAATTCACCACCACCATCGACGGGATTACGGTAAACGGTGTTGATCTGATCTCCTGGGGTGATGACGGGCGGATTACAGATTTCAAAGTTATGTTGCGGCCCCTAAAAGCCGTTAATCTTATCCATCAGAAAATGGCCGAGATGCTGCAAAAAGCGTCATAAAGCCGACTATTTTCAAAATAGATCACATCGCGGCATGACAAGCGTTTGTTTCGAGACAAGTAGGTAAATTAAGTTGGGGGCGCTATGACGCAAGATCAAATTCTGTTGTTTTCCCTGTTTGGGGTGGTGTTTGGATTACTGATCTGGGGCCGTTGGCGCTACGATCTGGTGGCTTTCGTCGCGCTGATCATTGCCCTGGTTCTGGGGTTGATCCCGACCAATCTGGCCTTTTCCGGCTTTGGCCATCCGGCGACGATTATTGTCGCCTTGGTGCTTGTTATCTCCCGGGGACTGGTCAATTCCGGGGCGGTTGATTTGATTACCCGCCGCCTGACGGCACTGGATCTGAAACTTTCCAGCCATATTGCCGCCATGAGCGGGCTTGGCGCGGTTTTTTCCGCCTTTATGAATAATGTGGCAGCGCTGGCGCTTTTGATGCCAGTCGATCTTCAAGCCGCGGCGAGAGCCAAACGAGCACCGCGTATCACCCTGATGCCGCTGGCGTTCGCGACTATTCTGGGCGGGCTTGTGACCCTGATCGGGACTCCGCCCAATATCATTATCGCCTCCTATCGGGAGGAGGCGCTCGGCGCACCTTTCACCATGTTTGATTTTGCGCCTGTCGGAATTGTCTGCGCTCTGGTCGGGATTGTCTTTATTGTCCTGGTTGGCTGGCGGCTTATTCCCGGGGCTCGCGACGGGAAAAGCCCCGCTGGAGAACTGATGGATGAGGAAGGTTATCTTGCCGAGCTGGTCGTGCCAGAAACGTCATCAATCGTTGGCAAACTGGTTCGGGACCTGGATGATGACGCCGATGACAATGATGTGGCCATGGTCGGCCTTGTCCGCCGCGGCAAGCGTCTGGCAGGGCAGGCGCGGAATGTAGAAATTCGCAGCAACGATATACTGGTGGTGGACGCCAGCCCCAAGGCTATCGATCAGTTTCGCGGCGCCCTGAAGCTGGAATTCGACGGCGAACAGCGGCATGAAAAAGTGGCGTCGGGCGGGATGTCCCTAACGGAGGTCGTCGTCCCTAAATATTCACGTATTGAAGGGCGCTCCGCCATGTCGCTCCGGCTGTTAGCGCGCCATGGGGTAACGTTGCTTGGTGTTTCCCGGCAGGGGAAGAAATTTCGTGACCGGGTGCGTCACCTTGATATAGAGGCCGGGGATATCTTGCTCCTGCTCGGGCCAAGTAATCAAGTGCCGGAGGTGGCACAATGGCTTGGCGTGCTGCCACTTGCCGAACGCGGGCTGTCGGTCACTCAATATCGCCGGGCCGGGCTCGCCGCCGGTATTTTTGCCGCCGCCATCGCGGTCGCGAGTTTCGGCGGGCTTTATCTCGCTGTCGCCTTGGCCATCGTCGTCGCTGCCTATGTGGCTCTCGATATCGTCCCCATACAGGAGGTGTATCATCAGATCGAATGGCCGGTGATTGTCCTGCTCGGCTCGATGATCCCTCTCGGCGCAGCGCTGGAGGCCTCGGGCGGGACGACGCTTATTGCCGATGGCATTGTTGAGCTAACGACCGGGTTGCCGGTGGCGGTGGTGCTTTTTGTTCTGATGGTGGTGGTGATGACCCTGTCGGATGTGCTGAATAACACCGCGACCGCCGTTATTGGTGCGCCGATCTCACTTGAGATTGCGACGAAGCTTGGAGTGTCACCGGATCCGTTCCTGATGGCGGTCGCCGTTGCCGCATCCTGCGCCTTTCTGACCCCTATCGGGCATAAGAATAATACGCTGATCATGGGTCCCGGCGGCTACAAATTCGGGGATTACTGGCGCATGGGCTTGCCGCTCGAAATACTGGTGATCGCGGCTGCGGTTCCGGCTATATTGCTGTTCTGGCCGCTTTGAGAAGACGATTTGTTTAATTTGCTTAGACATGGATAGGAAACGGAACTGATGATGTTAAAAGGAAAAGTCGCCGTTATTACGGGCTCCACGTCCGGTATTGGTGAAGGATATGCGCGGGCGTTGGCCTCGGAAGGCTGCGATATCATGCTCAACGGGCTTGGCGCGCCAGCCGATATTGAAGCCGTGCGCCAGTCTATCGAGACGGACTATGGCGTGCGCTGTCTTTTTCACGGCGCCGATATGACCAAGGTCCCAGAAATCGAGGATCTGTTCAAAACCATGGAGACCGAGTTTGGCGGCACAGATATCCTGATCAATAATGCCGGCATCCAACACGTAGCACCGATTGATGAATATCCGCTGGATAAGTGGGACGCTATTATCGCCATTAACTTATCCGCGGTCTTTCACACGACCCGGCTCGCTATCCCCATGATGAAGCGCCGCGGCTGGGGCCGGATTATCAATACCTCCTCGGCCCACGGATTGATCGCCTCGCCGAACAAGGGTGCCTATACGGCCGCGAAACATGGGGTTGCCGGATTTACCAAGGCGACGGCGCTGGAGGTTGGGCCCTATAATATCACCGCCAACGCCATTTGCCCGGGCTATGTCTGGACCACATTGGTGGAGAAACAGATCCCCGATATCGCCAAAACCCGGAATATGACCGAGGAAGAGGTTATCAATAACGTGATGCTCGACATGGCGGCTACCAAGAAATTTACGACCATCGAACAGGTGGCATCATTGGCGCTCTATCTCTGCAGTGATATGGCCCAGAATATTACCGGCAGTATGCAATCCATCGATGGCGGCTGGACCGCGCAATAACCGGAGGGGTAGATGACTGACGGCGCAATCGACCTCATCCTGTTGGGGAAGCCGCGCGATATTGGCGGATTTGATGTCCGCCGATTACTCCCTCAGGCCAAACGTCGGGCGGTTGGCCCCTTTGTGTTTCTCGATCATATGGGCCCGACCGTTATTCCGGCTGGCAGCGGTATGGACGTAAAGCCGCATCCGCATATTGGGCTGGCGACGGTCACTTATCTCTATGAAGGCGCTATCCTGCATCGCGACAGCGTCGGTTCGGTACAGGAAATTTCCCCGGGCGATGTGAATTTGATGACCGCAGGGCGTGGTATTACCCATTCGGAACGAAGCAGTGATGCGGCCCGCGCCACAGATCAGGCCGTTAATGGTTTGCAGATGTGGGTGGCGCTTCCCGCCGAAGATGAAGAGATGGCACCGGCTTTTAGTCACACGCCAAAGGCTTTATTACCACTGGTCTCGGGTGCGGGTTGGAGGGGCCGGGTTGTTGTGGGCGAACTATTTGGCGAAACATCACCCGTTGTCACGAGAAACCGGCTGTTCTTTGGCGATTTGCAATTGCAGGCTGGGGCGGAGCTGGCTTTTACGCCCGCCTATGACGAGGCCGCGGTTTATGTGGTCTCGGGGAGCGTCAAGATTGATGGAGAGCGCGTGGAAGAGGGTAGTCTCGCAATCTTGAAAGATCGAGAAGGCGGTTTGATCACGGCGTCCGGGAACACCGTGATAGCAGTACTTGGCGGAGATAGCTTGCCCGAGCCGCGCCATATGTACTGGAATTTTGTCTCCACCCGTAAACAACGCCTTGAGCAGGCAAAAGACGACTGGCAGCAGCAGGCGTTTGATAAAGTTCCCGGCGATAGTGAATTTACTCTCCTGCCTGAGCACCCCTAGCATTAAAGTTGCCTTAAAAACACACCTGTAACGCTACGAGTTATTGACTCTATTTCAGTATAGAACGTAGGATAACTCTTTAATATGATACGAAGGTGGCGGTTTTCTGCCCTTCTCAATTCATATTAATTTAAGATTATTTACCTAAGATTATATTCCTAAGGAAGAAATGGAATTCAAGGTTGGTAAGATGGAACTCAACTGCAAAAATGATGCGTTTATTTCAAGCGTGACATTTAGCGATGCCGAACGAGATAGCGGCAGGCCAAACGAAGACAACATTCTAAAGACCGCTGAGCTTCTTGGTGAGCATGGTTTCGTCAGAATGGTAAATGTTTTCAACCCAAAAATGCTATCCAATTTGGACTCTCATTACCGCAATCGGTACAGCTCCTACCTTCACAACACTAATAGGCCCAACAGGCGTCCGCTATTCACAGTTGATGTTGAAGGCCCTTTCAACGATTCCGAATTTTTTGCTCATCCGCTTATTATTCCGGTCATAAAAAAAATGCTGGGGGACAACAGTATCCTCGCTGCATTAAGCTCTGTCGTCTCCTTTCCTGGAGCGCCGGACCAGTATATTCATCGGGATGCTAAACAGCTTTTCGGAAAAGATTACAGCGTCGACAAGGATATCCCGGCCTATTCAATTACCGTTTTGATCCCTCTTGTTGACTGCAATCTTCAGACGGGCTGTACTAAAGTTTGGCCCGGCAGCCATCTCTGCGGATGCGAGGAGGATGCATTGAAAGAGCCTCCTATCGACCCAGAGGTTCAAAGAGGCTCCATCCTCATGACAGATGGCCGCCTTGTCCATCGGGGCGGCGCGAATGTTTCCGAGCTTTTACGTCCGCTCGTTTACATGACATATCATTGCCACTGGTATCGGGATTTCGGAGGTTATGAAGATCGTCCTCCTGTCAATATTACGACTAAGGAATTCAAAAAAATTCCCGACAACTACAAACATATGTTCAGTTGGACCAGGGATCCCTATCGCATGATCCGGTTTAAAAACCTATTGAGAAGAGCTATTCCGGGAAGCGCAATAAAACTAATGAGATCGCTGAAATAAAGTGGCCTGTGAAATTTTAGCAGTCGCTCAACTGTCCGGATAACCGGGACCATTTCGCACGCCGCCGGGGATCGGTAAATGATCTTGCCATCACCGATACCTGCCATCAGCAAATTCTCGGGGCAGGCCTATAGTATTTTATGCAGTAGGATGTCAGTTTTTCGGCGATCAGCCGGACGGCCCTGGATTTTTATGACCAGGAAAAATTTAAAATCCCGACAGCCGCAAAGGAATGTTATAATTCTCTGCAATATATTGCCTGACCCTAAAAAATAACAAAAACAAAGGGAAGTTCCATGAACTGGGAAAAAGAAATTGAAGAGCTGAAGCTGCGTCAGAAACTGGCCAAGAAAATGGGCGGCGCAGAAAAGGTTGCCCGTCATGTGAATGCTGGAAAACTGACGGTGCGCGACCGGATTGACAAGCTTCTGGATCCTGGAACTTTTGAAGAAGTCGGCTCGATCACCGGCAAGGTTGAGTATGACGATAATGGCGAATTGGTCGACATGCAGCCCGCCAACCTGATCACTGGGCGCGGACGGCTGGATGGCAAACGTATTGTCGTCGCCGGGGATGATTTTACAGTGCGCGGTGGGGCCAATGATGCGGGCATTCGCGACAAACTGATCCATGTGGAAAAAATGGCCAATAGCCTACAAATGCCTCTGGTGCGTTTGGTGGACGGCACGGGCGGCGGCGGTTCTGTCAAGACGATTGAAACCGAAGGACGGACGTATGTCCCGGCGGTTCTGGGTTGGGACGTCGTTGTCGATAATCTCTCGAAAGTGCCGGTGGTGGCGCTGGCATTGGGATCAACCGCGGGACTTGGCGCCGCGCGTGTGGCGGCCAGTCATTACTCGGTGATGGTCAAGGAAACATCACAGATGTTCGTGGCCGGACCGCCGGTGGTTGCCCGCACTGGGGAGAAACTGACCAAGAACGAACTTGGCGGCTCCCATATTCATACCCGCAATGGTGCCGTCGATGATGAGGCCGATACGGAGGAGGAAGCATTTGAGAGAGCGCGGAAATTCCTCTCCTACCTGCCGTCTTCCGTCTATCAACTACCGCCACGTACTGAACCGACCGATGATCCGGCGCGTTCCGAAGACTGGCTGATTGGGGCCATTCCGCGCAATCCTCGCAAAGTCTATAAAATGCGGAAAATTATCGAAGCTGTTGTCGATGAGGGCAGTTTTTTCGAGATGGGGAAAAAATGGGGCCGGTCCGTTATCACCGGCTTTGTCCGCTTGGATGGCTGGCCGGTGGCGATTATTGCCAGCGATCCCTACCATTACGGCGGGGCCTGGACGGCAGATACTTGCGAAAAAGTCATCCGTTTCGTCGATCTGGTTCAGACATTTCATATGCCGGTGGTTCATCTTGTCGATGTTCCGGGTTTTCTGGTGGGGCGGCAAGCCGAAGATCAGGCAACGATCCGTCATGGGGTTCGGGCGATGACCGCAATTTTCCAGGCGACCGTGCCATGGTGCGCCATGATAGTGCGCAAAACCTATGGCGTTGCGGGGGCGGCGCATATGAACTCGTCGCGGTTTAACCTCCGCTATGCTTGGCCATCGGGAGATTGGGGCTCACTCCCCATCGCCGGCGGGTTGGAGGCGGCCTATAAGGCAGAATTGGAAGCGGCGGACGATCCAGCTGAAAAACTACGCGAAATCGAGGATCGGTTAAACCGTCTGCGATCGCCGTTCAGGACGGCGGAGCGGTTCATGATCGACGAGATTATTGATCCACGGGATACCCGGAAAATTCTCTGCGATTTCGCGGAGATGGCGGCACCCCTACGTCAAACGGGCGTGTCGAGTTTCGGCATACGACCTTAAAAGCTTCTTGCGGCATATCGTATGCTGGGTGTTTGATGCGATCAACTTAATGTCTTTTTAGGGTTTCTGCCCTAAATCTGGCTGCGTAAATACAATATCACTGGGTATAGGTCCGTCCTTGAATACCATCCTGCCAATAAATAAGGCTGGAGTGCTTGCGCTCGAAAGCCCTGCTAATCAAGCGTCCCTCGCATACTGGCAGCAGCAGCGGGCGGGCCGGATCATGCCGTCACGGGCCGATTTGTCGCCCGCCGATATGCTTGTTTTTCTCCCCAATGTGATTTTGCTGGATGTGCTGCAGGACCCGATTGATTTTCGCTACCGGCTTATTGGTACAAAAGTTACCTTGCAGATGATGTTTAGCGATCACACCGGCAAGACGATGCGGGAGCTGAGTGAATTGGGTCAGGGGCCAGGCAGCCAGATATTCGGCAACTGCCAACGCGCTGTCGAAACGTTCCAGCCAGTCACCGCGCAGACGCCATATATCGGCAAAAATTCCGATTTTAAAGCGACCGAAGACGTTATCATGCCGCTTTCCGAGGACGGGAAAACAGTCAATATGCTGTTCATTACGGCGGAGTTCGTCGACAGCTAGGATCAGGAGCGTAAGTCCTGCATATTATGCTTGAAGCAGTCTTTATGCATATTAATGTTCCCTATAGAAGTTTTTGTATCTTAAAATGAAGGTTATTTGGTCTCAAAGCCTGTTGCTTATGCTGTATTATAGGCGAAAGGCAGCTTCTATTGAGAAAGTAAATAATCGATGTCCGGATCAAGCGAGAAAGAGCTCCGCGCGGCAATCTGCGTCGGCTATTTGAAAGATGAAAAAACAGCTGTCACAGAGCTCATCGGGAGCCTCTCGATAGATCAGACGGATCGCCAGAAGATAGTCGATACTGCGGCCGAACTGGTCGAAGAACTCCGGCGACTGGATGACCCCGGCGTCATGGAAACATTCCTGAGCGAATATGGTCTGACGACGGAGGAGGGGGTTGCGCTGATGTGCCTGGCGGAGGCACTGTTGCGGGTGCCGGATGATATTACCATTGATGCGCTGATCAGCGATAAAATCGCCCCCGCTGACTGGAGCAAACATCTCGGTCATTCCTCATCGCCGCTAGTCAATGCCTCGACCTGGGGGTTGATGCTGACCGGCAAGGTCGTTCATCCTGTTGACGCCAATGACTGGGATATCGTCGGCCAGCTTCGCAAAGTCGTAAAACGGATTGGCGAGCCGGTGATCCGCAAAGCTGTCGGTCAATCCATGAAAGTTCTGGGGCATCAGTTCGTCCTTGGCCGTGATATCAGGGAAGCCATGGACAGGGCGCGGGGCGCCGAGAAAAAAGGCTATACCTATTCCTATGACATGCTGGGCGAAGGGGCGCGGACGGCGTATGATGCGCAGCGCTATTTCATGGCCTATGCGAAGGCAATTTCCAGCCTGTCGGAGAATTGCAAGAACGATGATATCCGCGCCAATCCGGGTATTTCCGTCAAGTTGTCAGCCTTGCATCCGCGCTACGAATATATCCAGCGCCAGCGGGTAATGGACGAACTGGTACCACGCCTGTCCAGTCTGGTATTTCAAGCCAAAAACGCCAATATGGGCTTCAATATTGATGCCGAGGAAGCGGATCGTCTCGATCTGTCGCTGGATATTATCGAAGCGGTGCTGTCGAACCCGGACCTCAAGGGCTGGGACGGGTTTGGGGTGGTTGTCCAGGCATATGGGCCGCGGGCTGGTTATGTGCTGGACTGGCTGTATGCACTTTCGACGCGTCTTGATCGCAAGATCATGGTTCGTCTCGTCAAAGGGGCCTATTGGGACAGTGAGATCAAGTTGTCGCAAGTCAACGGCTATGAAAGCTATCCGGTTTTTACCCGTAAAGCGTCGACTGACGTAAGTTATCTCGCCTGCGCGCAGAAACTGTTTTCTATGACGGACCGGATTTATCCGCAATTCGCCACCCACAATGC
>JAESRD010000385.1 GCA_016764835.1 Paracoccaceae bacterium
ATCTCAGCAATGAGTACATCGTTCCACCACGCATTCGGCTCGGCCTTAAACCGGTCAATCATCTCGCCCAGCTCTTGCGCCATGGCCACAGTGCCGGTGGTGGTGTCGGCCTCTATCTCAACCCGGCGAATATCGAAAATCTTGGCGGCGGTCTCTGCGGCATAGACCGAGTTTATCAACTCGCCGGCCACCGCGTCACGCGCCGTCAACGCAAACAGTTGGCTCTCGTTTTTCTCAATAAACTGGCGCAAGATCCCGCGTGAATTTGAGAATTTCACATTCAGCAAAGGCGCTGATTTCTGGCTGGTTGTCAGTAAGATAAACTGCCGGTTCACACCTTTTTTGTTCAGATATAAATGGTCGCCCAACGCATCGCCAACTTCCGGGCTATAACCGGATATGTCGATATGAAAGTCGGCGAGGTCAGTCTCTAACCCGGTCAAATGCTTAAGCGCACGGTTATAGCGCTCAATCCAAACCGGGCTGTTCACGGCGATCAAATTGCCGAACATCAAGCCTTTTTCAATCAGCCGTTTCATATGAAACTCCCTCTGCTCACCAGACCACCTCTTTCCAGCGCCTTGGCAGCCGTGCCACTGACAGGAGCATGATCGGCCCCCAGAACATTGCCGACAAACCGCCGAGCCGCAAAAAGTGCCCGGCCGGTCCAGCGAGGCGCTCTTGCGTTAGGGCGAAGAGCGGCATGCCCTTTGCCACATAAAGCAGGTAAAACCCGACCGATGACAGGCAGAGCAAGATCACCGTTGATGCCACGCCCAGCCAGATCAGCGGCCCGACCCCTTCGGAAAAGAGCCGGGCCAAAACTTGCGGCACCAGCCAGCCCAGCGCCACCAGCGCCAGCGCCGGAAGGAACAGCTCTTTAACCACCCTTACTCTCCAAATAGCGCCGCTTAGCTTCCTCTGATCGGCCAAAGTCACGCACCATATTACTGATCGCGACCTCGTCCGATTTATCAGCATAGCGAAACTCGCTGTCGGCATAACGGTTGATCTCTTGGATCACCATTTCCACCTCAATCGGGCGGCGCAGCTCCGTGATCATGCCCAGCTTTACCTCGTAAGGCTGGCGCAAGAACATATCGGGTTCTTCCATCCACTCATCAGGCAGCTCAAAGTCCATTGCCCGGACTTTTACAGCATCGGTGATATTCTTAATCGCCCGGCCAGTAAAACGCGGATCAGCTTCCTGAATACCTTTGAGATAGGTGCCAAGCTTGGCAATCGTATCCAGCTTGCCCTGCTCTTTGGTCACGCGTTCATAGACCCGCAACAGCCCTTCTTCATGCGGCCGCCCGTGGCTCTCAAAGCTCGCGGCCACGGCTTTATGTATCTGTTGCGCAGCAAACAGCTCATGGTCGCCCAGCGGCACATCATGGTTCTTGCCCAGAAGCAGCGCCAGAATATCAATGTAATCGTCGCGGGTTTGCGGCCCATCAACCAAGAACCGCCCGCCTGCCCGCTGCCGCAATGCATCATCGACATTTTCGGGGTAGTTTGAGAACATGCCAAAGGTACAATTTCCGCGCACCACCGTATTGGCCCCGGCAAAAGCGTCCATCAAAACCGAGGTGATCTCCAGCTGACCAGCGCTCGATTGACGGTCGCCGCGCTTACCAGCCAACATATCAATGTCATCAATCGTGCCAAAGCCGATCGCGCTCGGGTCAATGATTGTGTTAATAAAGGCCCGCGCATTTTGCCCAGATTTGCCCTGATAGCTATCAACTGAATCGGTGCTCAGGTTCTGGTAGCGAAATGCATAGCCCGCCGTCTGACAATAGCCATTGATCAGCCCGGCCATCATCTGGATCAACGTGGTTTTGCCGGTGCCCGGCGCGCCGTCGCCCATGAAGGTAAAGATAAACCCGCCAAGCTCAGCGAACGGGTTCAACTTGCGGTCAAAATCATAAGCCATCAACATTTTGGAGAGCCGCATGGCTTGGTATTTGGCAATGTGATTGCCGACAACCTCATTCGGCTTTTTGAACGTCATGGTCAGCGTGGTGCTGCGCGCCTTATGGCTCGGCTCAAAGCCGCGAAGCGCCAGCCCATCAGCCTCAACCTTCCAAGACGAATTGGCATAAGCCTCCAGCCGCGCCGTGCTCGCCGCCCGCGCCGCAACCTTGGCCATCAGCGCCTCGCCGTAGGCCAAAATCACCGCAACGAGCTTTGGTTCATCGCCCGCCAGAGCTTCAATATCCTGCTCCAACTCCCAGAGCACACCGTGCAAACCGAGCTGGGCGTTTTCGGTCAAAACCTCTTCGACCTCACCAATCTCAATGACTTCTTCGGTGGCATGGCTGGCCAGTAAGTACGCTGTGGCATTGGCAAAACTATGCATCACAACCAACGATTCCGCCGTCAGCAGCTGCGAGAACTCGCTGCGCTGGTCGGCGCCCAAACGCCCCTCAAGATTGGCCCGCTTGAGGTCAGCCAGCCCGGTGCTTTCAGCGTATTGCTCGCCCATGGCCAGCCCAATGGCGATGCCGCGCCGCAGCCCCGACTGCACCCCAGCCTTAAGCGGCGAAATCAGCCCATCATCTTCGCCCGCCGCCTCGATAGCGCCGAGCAGCTGCACGCCTTCGGCCCGTTTGCGGCGATGGGTTACCAGCCCCGGCGTGGTGCTGCGAAAAGCGCGGCGTGTGCCAATGCCTGAGGAGCGCTCCGCCTTGGGTTTGCCCCCGGCCTTGGCGATCCGCGGCGCGTGATCAAAGCCATCAAGCAGCGCCAGAGCGGCGTCGTAATGTTTGCGAATATCGGCCTCTGGCAGTTCCATCTGGTCTGTCGGCTGGCTCATCTTATTCCTTTCAGGCGGCCTTGCGGCGCCCCATATTAACTAGCGGTAACTCAGCACACTGCCATGCGCGCCAACCACAAATTTGCGCACATCAACAAAGCCCGGCGGCCGCAGCTCGGCCAGCGCTTGGTAAGGTCGCTCAGGCAAAATAACCGAGCGTTCCATGCGGGTTGCTCCGGTTTCAGCGCCGCGCCCGGCAAACGGGTCGAGCGAATAAATCTCGCGGTCAACTTTGCCAAACCAGCCAGATTTCTCTTGCTGAACCCGCTCTGAGATCAGCTCTTCTTCGGTCCAAACCAGCGCCCAGTCTTCGCCCGGCGGGGCTTTGGCCTGGGCCAAAACTTCGCGGATCGGGCCGAGCTGGCGGGTAAAGGCGTGGCTATACATTGGCCCAATGTGGAACCGGCGCAGCCGCTTGGGATGCAGATCATCAAAGTCGCGGTCAAAACCGCTGGCAATGGTGACCAGCTTAAGCCCGGCAATCGCCTGCGCCATCAGATGCGCCTGCGCCTCGGGCCAGCGCCGCTCGTCTTTTGGCAGGCCAACGCGGCCAGAATCCTCGACCTCCATCAGGTAGATCACCGGCATGTTCACGGCACTATCAAACACCGCCCAGCGGATCAGATAGCGCTTGCGCGCCGCACTGTCGCCGACATTTCCCAGCCAGATTATTTCAGGATCATTGCGGGCCCAAAACAGCTCGCCCTTTTGCAGCTCTTCATAATATAGCCGCTGCGACAGGGCATATTGCAACTTGGTCGGCACCTCGCCCTCGGCCAAAATTCGGCGAACCATGTCGTCCTTTAGCTGCTCAACGCTCGGCATCTGCGCCAGATGTTGGCCCGCATGCAGCGCATCATTGGCCATCTCCAGAAACTCTGAAACCACAGGAAAGCCGCTCTCAACCCGGTCAAATGTCAGCTTGCCCGCATGGGCGAACCGGCCCGAAAAGTGGTATTTATGCGCCAGCGCCCGAAACGAGAAAGTAAGCCCAGCGAGATAGCGGGCAAGCGCCGATACCTCGTGATCCATCAGCCGACCCTCGGCCTCCATCTGTGCGGCAACGCGGGTCAGATGGCCGGTTATCTTTTCAAACTTGCCAAAGTAGCGCCGGGTGATCCGGGTATCATCAAGCTGATAATGGTCCGCTTTCGTCCCTTCGCTGTGCATACTCGTCCCGCCAGTGCTCACACGTCATCCGAACCATAAAGGTTCTTGTCATGTTTCTCGACAATCGCTGCAAAGCGCCGCATGAACCGCTCATCCGCCTTGGCTTTTTGCTCCAAAACATCGCGGGCAAAGACCATATGGTCCTCATGGGCCTCAAGCATATCGGCCATTCTGGTGTTGGTTGCCGCACCAATCGCGGCCATAGCCGTCTGCGCCTCTTGGTCGGTTCGCACCCCGATCTCGTTGATCTTGTGCGCCACATCCTGCTGCTGCGCGGTTTTGAGCGAGCTGGACAGGGCATCATACAGCACGACGCGCTGCTTGGTGTCGGTTTTCAGCTTATTGATCAGCACCATCTGGGTGGCGGCTTGGTTTTGCAAACTATCAATCCAGGTTTTGCCCTTCTCAATATAGCGCTCCAGCGTCTGGCTTTTGGCCAGATGGATCTGCTCTTGCTGCACCAGCTCATTATGGCGGCTGTTAAACCCGGCAAGCTCAGTCTCAAGCCGGGTGCGCTCGGCCGCGTCTTGCTCAACAGAAATCTTGTTCTCCAAGGTGATGATATCAGGGTCCATGTCCTGTATCTCAGTCCGCGCCGCCTCAAGGGCAACAACGGTGGCCTCGCGCTCTTCAAGCGTCCCGGTCAGGTTGCTCTCAACGCTGTCCTTTTGCTCATTGAGCATCGACAGCTGACCTTCGAGCAGCTTTACAATCGTGTCCGATTTACCGATCAGGTCTTGCAGCTTGTCGTCAATCGAGGCGGTGCGCATGCGTTCTTGGCGCATTGCGTCAGACTTGGCCCGGGCAAAAATGCCCACGAAGCTCTCCCAGCCAGTTTTATTGCGCATCTCGTCAAAATCTTTGGAGAAGCCCGCTGTCACATCATCAAGCCCCATAATCAGCTCGGCGATATTGGCGTTCATCAGATCGGTGTGCTCATGCACTTCCGTCAGCGTGGCGTTCTCAATATCAATGCTGATATCGGTGCCCTGATCCATTTTTTCGCGCGCGGTCTCAATCCGCGTGGTCAGTTCCGATATTTTACTTTGAGCTTGTGCGACCTGCGCCTGAGAGTTCCGTATCTGCTCGTCAAAATTGGCCATGCTATCCTCAATACTATCCCGGCCTCAAAATCAAATCCGGTCTTTAATAACTGGGTAAGGTTACAACAGGTTGCAAAGGGGGGGTATGCAAAAACTGCACCTATTTCACCCAAATCTCACCCTTTTTCGGCAAAATGCGTGAAAAACGGGCGTGATTGCGGCCAAACTGATGTTGGCCGCAATGCTGGCTAGGGCTTAGCCCAGCTCTTCTAGGGTGAATTCAGCCGCTGCTGGGCCTTGATCATTGGTGTGCAACAGCTCTTCTGGCGGCACATAATAGGGCGGCAGCTCAACCCCACGGTTGGCCAGCGACAAGCCCTCAATCTGCACCGACTGATCATAGGTGCGGATCACCACCCGCGTGCCGTTTGGCACCCGGTCAAACAGGTCCATCACATCATGGTTGAACATGCGAATGCAGCCAGCCGAGCCTGAATTGCCAATGCTGGACAGATCATTGGTGCCGTGAATGCGGTAATATGTGTCGCGGCCACCGCGATAGAGGTAGAGCGCGCGCGCGCCAAGCGGGCTGGCCAATCCACCGGGAATACCGCCACGGAAGGGCTCATAAACTTCCGGCTCGCGGCGCAGCATATTGGCGGTTGGCGTCCAGCCGGGCCACTCGACTTGGCGGTTAATCGTCACCGTGCCGCGCAAGCCCCGGCCTTCACGACCAACGGCGATAGGGTAGCGCATGGCAGTGCCGCCCCCCATCACCCAATAGAGAAATTTGGCGTGGGGGTCGATCTCGACCGTGCCGACAGGCTCATTGCCAAAATACGGCACTAATGCTCGGCGGTTTACACCCTCAAGATACTGCGGTGGCACTGGCGGCAGCGTATAGTCGCCGTCAACGATAACACCGTAATCACTATTGATCAGCGAGGCAGGCACGCCGCCAATAATCTCTTCGGGCTCAACCGGTTCAAACGGGGTGCAGCTGGCAACCAGCCCAATAATCAAACCAACAAGCATGAGCGGCCGCAACATGCGCCCCCGCTCGGGAATAGTACAAGTCAACATCTGGCAGCCCCAAGGTTTCTGTCACGGGTGGTTAACACGGTTTGCCGCACCGGCAAATGCTCGCAAGCCGGGTGCTGCTGTTTGCGTTCAACAGTGGCCAAATAGCTTTGATGATTGGTAAATTGCACTGCTTTTGCCCACCGATCAAAATAATCATCCCTGCCGCCAAGGATTGACCTTTGGCCCGCGTCAAAGCAGCGTGATGCGAATGGAAGTAAATGACAATGATCTGGCTCTGGCGGCAGCTGGTGGCGATGGCGCGGCTTTTGCCAGCCTGCTGGCGCGCCAATATGACCGGCTGTTCTCGCTCTGCGTGCGCCTTATGGGCGGGCGGGCCGAGGCTGAAGATCTGTGTCAGGATATTTGTGCGGCATTGCCGGCCAAGCTGGCGGGCTATCGTGGCCAGTCCAAGATCACAACATGGCTTTACCGGGTGGCGGTAAACGCCGCCCATGACAAGCGCCGCCGCCAAGCCACACGCAGCCGCGCCGCTGACGGCTGGGGCGACTGGGAAAAGGCCCGCATGGCCAGCAACAGCGAGACCCATGCGCGGGTTGATTGGCTGACCGCCGCCATGACCCGCCTGCCCGACGATCTGCGCGACACCCTCGCCTTGGTGCTCGACGAGGTCAGCCATGCCGAAGCCGGGCAGATACTCGACATCTCCGAGGGCACCGTGTCGTGGCGTATATCCGAGGCTAAGAAACGCCTCAAAGCAATGAAGGAAGAGGAGGAAGCATTATGACCTCCAAGGATGATTTTGATCTCGACGCGCTAAAAGGCGCGCAAGACGCATATGCCGCGCCCGACCCGCAGGTTAGGCAGGAACATCTGCGCCTTGCCCAAGAAAATTTCACAGCGCTCCAAGGATCGCGCAATGAGCCGCGTCATAGTTCTGAAACCGCCCAAAAGGGCTTTTGGAATGGAGCGAAGACTATGCTGAATGCAATGACAACACGCGGTGGACTTACCGCCACAACCGCCTTGGTCGCCTGCGGATTTTTGGTGCTGACGCCCAGCGGACAGAGCCTATGGCGCGGTGCCGTGCCGATTGCTGCGGGTGATCTAGTGCCGGTAGACACAGCGCCCCCGCAACAACCAGAGGCCGACACTGAGCGGCAATTGGTTGCCCCAGCCGACGGCAGGACAGATGCTGCCCAGCTACGGGAAGCCGCCGTTGGCCCTGAATTGTCCGGCACCGTCGCGCCCAGCGC
>JAESRD010000386.1 GCA_016764835.1 Paracoccaceae bacterium
AGCTGATCGGCAAGGCTGGGCATGCCTTTGCCCAGCGTTCAGCCGGCGGCCCGCCCGGCTCGCAGATTTCGGTCTATCTGGCTGATACGCTTGGCGAAATGGGGCTGTGGTACAGGCTGGCACCGCTGACGTTTTTGGCAGGTTCGCTGGGCAATACAGGCGGGCATAACCCGTTTGAAGCCGCACAACTTGGCACAGCCATTTTACACGGGCCCAATGTGGTTAATGCCGCTCCTGCCTACGCCGCGCTGGCCGAGGCCGGAGCCACACAAATGGTTGAAACAGCTGCCCAACTTGGCGCGGCCATAACAACATTGCTCAGCGAGCCTTCGCTTTTAGCCGCCCGCAAAAGCGCGGCGACCGGCGTCGCCATGGCCACCGATGTAACAATTGCGCCGGTGGTCAATTCGCTCTTAACGCTGCTCGACCGCGCTTAGCCAATCGGCATCCGTTGCTCGGCAATCTCGACCCACCATGAGCAGCCCGCGGGGATCGCCTCATCGTTGAAATCATAGCCCGGATTATGCACCATTGCCGTGTCGCCATTGCCGACCAAAATGTAGGCGCCGGGGCGTTCTTCGAGCATGAAGGCAAAGTCTTCGCCGCCCATGATAAGGTCCGCATGTTCACAACCGCCCGAGACATCTGTGGCCACTTTAGCGGCAAATTCGGTCTGCTCTTCTGAGTTGACCATAACCGGATAGCCCAACATGTAGTTGATTTCTGCCGTGGCCCCAAAACCGGCGGCAATATTAGTGACCAGCAGCTTGAGCCGCTCTTCGGCCAGCTTGCGGATGTCTTTATCAAGCGTCCGCACAGTGCCCTTGAGCGCCACCACCGGCGGGATGACATTAAACGCGGTGGACGAGCTGACAATGCTGGTGACGGAGACCACAATCTGGCCAACAGGGTCTGCGTTACGGCTGGCAATTGTTTGTAATGCTGTGATAATTTGGCTGGCGACGACTATTGGGTCAATGGTCTCGTTCGGTTTAGCCGCATGGCCGCCACGGCCCTTAACGTTGATCTCAAACTGGTCAGTCGAGGCAAAAAACGCGCCCGGGCGGATGGCAAAACTGCCGACCTCATGGCCCGGCCAATTATGCATGCCGTATACTTCTTGAATGCCAAAACGGTCCATCATGCCGTCTTCGCACATCTCACGGCCACCGCCGCCGCCCTCTTCGGCGGGCTGAAAGATCACCGCGACTGTGCCGTCAAAATTGCGCGTCTCGGCAAGGTATTTGGCCGCCCCGAGCAACATGGATGTGTGGCCGTCATGGCCGCAAGCATGCATGGCACCGGCGGTTTTGGAGGCATGCGGCAGGCCGGTTTCCTCATGGATCGGCAGTGCATCCATATCGGCGCGCAGGCCGATGACTTTACCAGAGCCTTTGTTGCGCCCGTGGATCAGCCCAACAATGCCGGTGCGGCCCAGCCCGGTCACGATCTCGTCGCAGCCAAACTCCTTGAGCTTTTCGGCCACAATCGCCGAGGTGCGATGGGTCTCGAACAAGATTTCGGGGTTTTCGTGCAGGTCACGCCGCCATGCGGTGATTTCGGGCAAGAGTTCGGCAAATCGGTTTTTGACAGGCATTTCGGCTGCTCCTAGAGGTTTGGCGCGATCCTGCCTCTCCTGCGGGCCAAGGGCAAGCCCGGCGCGCATCACCGTGCCAAAATACCCAGTTCTGGGCGACCTAGATTACGGGTCTTTGCGCCATATTTCCAAAGCCCAAAACAGCAGGTTTGCCGCGCAAAGCGCTATAATGCCAACAAGCATATCGCCTAGGCCGTCCCAGCCATAGCCCGTGCTTGGGCCGAAGCTTTTGATCACGACACGGACCATTGGCAGACAAAGTAGAATGGCCAGAAGGTAGGGAAGTTTGCGGCCCAATTTCTGCGATGTGGGGTTCTTAACTATCCGACGCCCCCCTATGAACAGCGGGCCGTAGAACAACAGTGCCAACGAGATGGCAACCGCGAGAAGAATACCCATAAGCGTCCTTTAGATTTTAATTTGGCCTCTGCGGCGCTGAACCTTGACCTCGGCTCCGGTCGATCTAGGTGCAGCTTGGCCTCTTATCATTACAGCTTTTCAGAGTTGGTGTTTTCCGGCCATTCCGGTAAGAGAATATACCAAGTTGGCCAGTATCAGCGGGGCCAAAAGCATAGCGACTGTTACAGAAACATTGATGAGCAATAATGTCCATGGGCTGTCCTTCACGACGGTTAGAGACGCTTCAACCATTCATTTGTGACTTATATTTATTGTCCTTAGCGCTACAGCCCCTGCCCCAGATCAACCGCCCCCCCGAACCGGTCTAGCCTAAACCGGCTCAGATCATGGCCCACAGGCACGCCGCGGATCATATCAGCTAAGATGCGGCCGAAAGCGGGGCCAATGCCAAAACCGTGGCCGCTCATCCCGGTGCCTATTGTCAGCCCCGGTAGGGCTTCGGCTTGGTCTACCACCGGCACAATATCGGGCATTGTATCAATCATCCCGGCCCAAGCGGCGCGCATTTGCGGCGGGTCAATATCGGGGAAGGTTCTGGCAAAATCGACCATGACGGCGCGCATTTTGGCAATGTTGGGGGGCGGGTTGAGCACCGGCATGGCCTCAAACGGGCTGGCCGCATCAAGCGCCCAATTGCGCGGGGTTGACCATGCATCGGGGTAGCCGCGCGGGGCGGCTGGCAGGTAGCGCGTGCCCAAGGGGTCGCTGCGCAGCTGCGGGATAAATGACCGCAGGCTGGAAAACGCATCGCGGCCTAAATACAGCTCATGAAATGACCCCGCCAAAGTATAGCCGCCATCCATCCGCCGCCGGAAAGACAGCTTGCCGTCGGACATCGCCCCCTCATGCACCAGCGGCATTGGGCCGGTGGCCATGGCCGTGGAGCGGACAGAGAGCTGCGGGATATGCACGCCGTGGCGCTGCAAAAACAGCCGCGACCATGCGCCCGCCGCCACCAGCGCTTGGCTGGTTTTGACAATGCCCGCTTGGGTGACCACCCCGGCCACACGACCGGCGGCAATGTCGAGCCCGCGTGCGGCGCAACCTTCGATAATGATCAGCCCGTCGCGCTGTGCGGCGCGGGCCATTGCCGGCACGGCCAGCCACGGCTCTGCGCGCATGTCGCTGCTGGTCAGCAGGCCGCCGGTCCAGCTTTTGCTGGCACTGGGCAAAGCCCCGGCAATCTCAGCCCGTGTCAGCAGTTTGGCCTCTAACCCGTAAGGTTGCGCGGCCTTGCGCCACTGGTCATAGCTGGCCATGCTTTCGGCAGATCTTGCCAGATAATACACCCCGGCTTGGCGCAGCCCGATATCAATATCGCAAGCGGCGGCGATGCCGGGCCAAGCCTCCAGCGCCTCCATCATAATCGGCAGCTCAGCCAGATCGCGGCCCTGCTGGCGGATCCAGCCCCAGTTGCGCGATGATTGCTCAGCCGCGACCCGGCCCTTCTCTATCAGCACGGCCCGCAGGCCCGCTTTTGCCAACGCCCAGCCCGCGCAAACGCCAATGATGCCGCCGCCAATGATCACCACATCGGCGGTTTCAGGCAAGGGCGGGCTAAAGGCCAGCGGGGTTGCACCCGTGATTGGGCCCCAGCGGCTCATGTTTCTAACCAATCGAGAAGGTTGTTCATAAACCTATGCCCCTGTTCAAACTGCGCCACGCTGATAAATTCGTTGGGCTGATGCGCTTGGGCTATATTGCCCGGCCCGCAAACCACAACCGAATACCCAGCATTTTGAAAATGCCCGGCCTCGGTGCCATAACTGACCACTTCAGTTCTGTTTGCCCCGGTCAGCCGCTGCGCAAGTGCTTGGGCGGCGCCGTCCTCTTCAGAGGTCAAAGCGGGCACATTAAAGAACGGTGTGGCGGTGATTTTGCTGCTGGGTTGCACGGCCTGCATTTGCGCCTCTATCCGGGCGCGCTCGGCCTCAAAGCGCGCAGCCCAGACACTGGCCTGCTCGCCCGGCACAATCCTGAAATCAAAGCAAAAATGGCAATCTGCTGCGGTGATGTTATGGGCGGTGCCGCCCTCGATCATGCCAATATGCAGGGTGGTGAAAGGCGGCACAAAGTCGGCGGCCAGCGGGCCCGGCACGGCAGCCTCGTTTTGCGCGTTCATTTCGTTGGCCCAGTCAATCAGCTTGGCCCCGTACATGATCGCATTGACCCCGGTATTGAGCAGCGACGAATGCACCTCAAAGCCGCGCATATGCACCTTATAGCCAAAGCCCCCCTTATGGCCGGTGATCACCTGCATCATAGACGGCTCGCCGACAATAACCGTTTGCGCCTTGGGCAGGCCAGCCTCTTGCATGGCGCTTATCAGCGGCGGCGCGCCTTCACAGCCGATCTCTTCATCAAAGCTGAGCGCCAGTTGCAGCGGGCGCTTTAGCCCGCGTTTGCAGGCTTGGCCTATTGCCCAAAGTGCCAGCGCATCAAAGCCCTTCATGTCGCAGGTGCCGCGGCCATAAAGTCTGTCGCCGCGGCGGGTGACCACCAGCGGGTCACTGTCCCAGCTTTGGCCGGTAACCGGCACCACATCTGAATGGCCAGATAGTACCACGCCGCCCGCCGCGTCCGGGCCGACGCTTGTAAAAACGGCGGCCTTTTGCCCACAATCAGACAGCATTTGCCCCGGCTCAGCCCCGCAGGCCCGCAAATAGGTTTCAACGAAATCAACCAGTTCAAGATTGCTATCTTGCGAAAAAGTCGGAAAAGCCACCAGTTTTTCAAGGATCTCAAGCGGGGTCATATCTGTGTTCATTTCAGGTTCCTGAAGCTGCACTTTTGGCGGGTGTTTGCAATTGCGGGCAAAGCAGGGCTTGCCCTAGTATGAATTGGTGTTAACGTCAGCGCAAATCAGGCGAAACACAATTCGCTAAAGATAAATAATTAGGACCAACTGGGGAGGTTCTGCATGCCCGATGGGGCGACGTCCGTATTGGATGTCCGCGATCTTAGGACCGTATTTAAGACCCGTGCCGGTGACGTGCATGCGGTCAATTCTGTGAGCTTTGATCTCAAAGCAGGCGAGCTTTTGGGCGTTGTCGGCGAGAGCGGCTCTGGAAAATCGGTCACTATGATGTCGTTGATTGGGCTGCTGCCCTCCCCCCCGGCGCAGATCGCCGGTGGCACTGTTATGTTTGAGGGTAAAAACCTTCTGGAGCTGGCGCAGTCTGAGCTTCAGGGCCTGCGCGGCGGCGATATTGGCTTTATTTTTCAAGATCCTATGACCTCGCTCAACCCGGTCTTTACAATTGGCGCGCAAATCGCTGAGCCGCTGCGTAAACATATGAAAATGTCCAAACGGGCGGCGCTGACCCGCGCGGCTGAGCTGCTTGATCTTGTCGGTATCCCCGACCCGCGCGCCCGGCTCAAAGACTATCCGCACCAGTTTTCTGGCGGTATGCGCCAGCGGGTGATGATCGCCATCGCCCTGGCTTGCGACCCCAAAGTGCTGATCGCCGACGAGCCGACCACAGCGCTCGACGTCACCATTCAGGCGCAAATCCTCGATCTGATGCATGATCTGCGCAGCAAGCTGGGCATGGCCGTGATCTGGATCACCCATGATCTGGGTGTGATTGCCGGGATCGCTGACCGGGTTCTGGTGATGTATGCGGGCCAGATTGTTGAGCATGCATCAGTGACAGAACTCTTCGCCAATCCGGGCCATCCTTACACCCGCGCGCTGTTGAAAACCGTGCCAAATGTGCGCGGTGAGCGGCAGCACCGGCTTGAAGTGATCGAGGGGCAACCACCTATCATGTCTGCCCCACCGACGGCCTGCGCGTTTCGTGATCGCTGCGGTAATGTCATGGAGATTTGCGGGCGGTTAAACCCGCAACGCTACCCAGTCTCAGAGGGCCATGATGTGGCCTGTTTCCTTGCCGATCCGGGGCTTGCTTCGGGCGTACAGGGGGCCTCGGGCGCGCGGGAGGGGCCAGAATGACTGAACAAACAGCCCTTGTTGAAGTGCGTGATCTAAAACTGCATTTCCCTATTTATTCGGGCCTGCTGCGCCGCCAAACCGGCGCGGTAAAGGCCGTAGACGGCGTAAACTTTGACATCATGCAGGGCGAGACGCTTGGCCTTGTCGGCGAAAGCGGCTGTGGCAAAAGCACCTGCGGGCGGGCTTTGTTGCGGCTCTATGAGCTGACCAGCGGCACGGTGACGATTGAGGGCCAAGAGATTGGCGCAATGAGCCAAAAGGCTTTGCGCAAAATCCGCCCGACCATGCAGATGGTGTTTCAAGACCCGCAAGCCAGCCTCAACCCGCGCATGAGTGTAGAGCAGATAATCCAAGAGCCGCTTGATGAGCACACGTCCCTAAGCAAGGTCGAGAAGCACGAACGCGTGTTGGAGTTGATGGATGCGGTTGGGCTTAACCGCGTCTTTGCCAACCGGTTTCCGCATGCGTTTTCTGGCGGTCAACGTCAGCGCATTGGCATTGCTCGGGCTTTGGCGCTGAACCCAAAATTCATCATCTGCGATGAGCCGATTGCCGCACTGGACGTGTCTATTCAGGCGCAGGTGGTCAACCTGCTGGAAGACCTGCAAGAAAAGTTTGGTCTGACCTATCTGTTTATCAGCCATGATCTGTCGATGGTTCGCCATATCGCCACCCGTGTTGCGGTTATGTATCTCGGCCGGATTGTTGAGCTGGCGCCGCGCGAAGCTTTGTTCGGCGCGCCGCAACACCCCTATACGCGGGCGCTGCTATCTGCCGTGCCAGAGCCAGACCCGCGCCTTGCCGCCGCCGCCAAGAACCGGATTGTGTTGCAAGGTGATGTGCCATCGCCGTCAAACCCGCCAAAGGGCTGCAACTTTTGCACGCGTTGCCCGGAAGTGATCCCGATCTGTCACGAGGAAGAGCCAAAGACGGTTGAGGTTTTGCCGGGGCATTTTGTCGCCTGCCATCTGAACAAAACGGTTGGCGTGGGCTATAGCCCGGCGCGCGATGCTGTTCCAGCAAGCAACAATGCTGCCGGACCAACGGCAGCCCTGATCAACAATAAGAGTGCTGCCGGACCAACGGCAGCCCCGAT
>JAESRD010000387.1 GCA_016764835.1 Paracoccaceae bacterium
ATTGGCGAAGCCACGGCCCGCTATTTGGCCGCCAAAGGCGCGCGCGTCGTGCTTGCGGCGCGCAGCGGCAAGGCGATTGCCGATATCGCCGATGAAATCCGCGCTTCTGGTGGCTGGGCCCATGCCGTGATCTGCGATGTGGCCAGCCTAGATGATGTGCGAAAGCTGGTCGCCGTTACGCTGGAGCAGACGGGCCGCATTGATATTTTGGTCAATAATGCCGGGCTGATCGAGCCGATTGCCCTTTTGGCAGATAGTGATCCTGACGCGTGGAACCAGGTTATCGACGTGAATATTAAGGGCGTATATCATTGCATGCGGCTGTGCATTCCGCAGATGTTGGAGCAATGTGGCGGCACCATTATCAATATTTCATCGGGGGCCGCGCATAGCCCGCTTGAAGGGTGGAGCCATTATTGTGCAACAAAAGCGGCGGTATTTGCACTGACCGGCGTGGCCGATAAAGAGTATCGCGACCAAGGTATTCGGGTGCTTGGCCTCAGCCCCGGCACAGTGGCCACGCAAATGCAGCATGATATTCGCGCTTCCGGTATTAACCCGGTTAGCAAGTTAGATTTCGGCGTGCATATCCCGCCGGAATGGGTCGCGCAGGCCATAGAATGGCTAAGCGATCCGCAGGCTGACGCCTATTTGGGCACAGATTTTTCGCTCAGGGCAGATGAGAGCCGGGCCGTGCTTGGCCTGCCGAAACAAGGGTAACCCATGCTGACACCATTTCACCTCGCCTTTAATGTGCGCGACCTCGACGCGGCGCGGGACTTTTACGTTAACGTATTGGGTTGCAAAGAGGGCCGCTCGACGGAGACTTGGCTGGATTTTAGCTTCTTTGGCCATCAGCTCTCGCTGCATCTGGGCGAGCCATTTCAAACCGCGAATACTGGGCATGTTGGGGATCATCTGGTGCCAATGCCGCATCTTGGCGTTGTGCTGGAGATGGGAGATTGGCAGATCTTGGCGGATAGGCTGGTGGAAAATCAGCTCGAATTTGTCATAGCCCCGTCGCTTCGGTTTGCCGGCAAACCGGGCGCGCAAGCGACTATGTTCTTTCGTGATCCAAGCGGCAACCCGATAGAGATAAAGGGATTTTCAGACCTCACAGCCGTTTTTGCCAAATAGAATTGAGTGCCCGAATATGAAAGTCATCCGCCCCGCCGCTCTAACAAATGCAGCACCACAAGATCGGCTGACAGTCGGCGTTGCCCAGATCGCCCCGGTATGGTTTCGCCGCACCGAGACTCTCAACAAAATCATTGCCGCGCTGCATATCGCCGCCGATGAAGGCTGCGAGTTGGTGACTTTCGGCGAGGCTTTGGTGCCGGGCTATCCGTTTTGGATAGAGCGTACTGGTGGGGCAAAGTTTAACGATGCCAAGCAAAAGGCGATGTATGCGCGCTACCTTGAAGAGGGCGTTATCATTGAGCGCGGTGATCTTGCGCCGCTTTGTGCGGCGGCCAATAAGCGCCAGATTGCGGTCTATCTTGGTATAATGGAGCGCGCGCCGGACCGCGGCGCGCATAGCCTGTATTGTACCCTCGTCTACATTGATAAATCGGGCAATATCAACTCGGTACATCGCAAACTTCATCCAACACATGAAGAGCGGCTGGCTTGGGCGCAGGGCGACGGGCACGGGCTGGTCGTGCACCAAATGGGCGCTTTTACTGTCGGCGGCTTGAACTGCTATGAAAACTGGATGCCGCTGGCGCGGGCCGCACTTTATGCGCAGGGCGAGAGTTTGCATGTCAGCGTTTGGCCGGGTGGCTTGCATAATACCAAAGATCTGCCGGTGTTCATTGCCAAGGAAAGCCGCTCTTATGTCATTGCCGCTTGCGGGCTGATGCGGGTGAGCGACCTGCCTAAGGACACGCCAAACCGGGTTGAAATTATTGCCGCCGGATCTGAAATTATCTCTAACGGCGGCAGCACAATCGTCGCCCCTGACGGTACATTCATGGTCGAACCAGTGACCGATATTGAGGCGCTGATCGTCGCCGAGATCGACCATTCGGTTGTGCGCGGCGAGCGTCAGAACCTCGATCTGTTTGGTCATTATGCCCGGCCCGATGTGCTGGAACTGCATGTGAACCGGGCAAGGCAAAGTGGCGTGAAGTTTACTGACGGCTAGCTTGGGTTAAATTCCGGCGGGCGTTTTTCTAAAAACGCCGCCATGCCCTCGCGTTGCGCCGGCAGCCCATAAAGTGCGTGGTACATTTGCCGCTCATATTGCATGCCGCTGACCAGATTGCTCTGGTCAGCCATGTTCACACAGGCGCGGGCCATCTGGGTAATGTCGCGTGGATAGCTGGCAATGGTTTGAGCGACATCTTGGGCTGTGGCCAATAGATCGCCGGCGCCGACGACGCGGCTGACAAGACCGATGCGCAGGGCTTCTGCGGCGTCGATCATCCGGCCCGTTAGGATCATATCCATGGCACAAGCGCGGCCGACAAGACGGGTCAGCCGCTGGGTGCCGCCCATGCCGGGAATACAGCCGATTTTCACCTCGGGTTGACCAAATTTTGCCGTGTCGCTGGCCAAAATCACGTCACACATCATCGCCAGCTCACAACCGCCGCCGAGCGCATATCCATTAACGGCGGCGATTTTTGGCAGGCGCAAAGCGGCAAACCTGTCCCATTCGGTAAAGTAATCAGCGGCGTTCATGCTGGCATAATCATGCCCCGCCAGCTCGGTAATATCGGCGCCGGCAGCGAAGGCGCGGGCATTGCCTGTGAGGATAAGACAGCCGATATCTGGATCGGCGGCGTAACCGCTGGCGGCCGTGAGCACCTCTTGCATCACTTGGGTATTGAGCGCGTTGAGGCTCTTGGGCCGGTTGAGCGTGATCGTGGCGACCCGGCCTATGGTTTCGGTTTTTATGGTGTCAAACATCTCAACTATCCCAGATTGCGCCATAGGCGGGGATGCCGAGGCTTTCCATGTCATGCACGACCCTGCGGGTCAGCTTTTTGTTAGAGATCACGATCACCGCCTCGGCGCCGCTGTCGCGGACCATTTGCAGGGCCAGGGCTGAAAGGTTCGGTTTGCCTTGGGTATCTGTGTCCCATATCAAGGGGTTATCCGAATGTGCTTCAATCTCATCTATCAGCGCATCGCCGTAGGTTTTGCGCGGGCTGCGGGTTGACCAGATTAGCCGGTTGGGCACGTCGCCAGCCAAAAGATGCGGCAAGATCGGACCAATGCCAGAGCCGGTGCCGACATAAACCACCTTTTTGAACAGCACTTCAATACGGGCAACGCCGGAGGTGGTGATGCCCTTTACCCAGACTTTTTTGGGCGGATTGTCGATGAACTTGCCGGTCCAATCGCCGCTGCGCGAAATGGCCAACCTGTAGCCGGGCGCATCGGGGGATGGGATATTGGCGAAGGAATGATATTCGCCAAATGGGGTGTGGCTTATGGCGTTTGAACTGCCGGGAAACGGGGTGTCGCCGTAGTTAAACCGGGCGATGACCGCGTGGTTTGATGGCTTTTCAATAGTCACATCAACGCGCTTTAGGCTGAGCCATGGCGAGATGATTGACGCGGTGATCAGCAACAAGAGCCAGAAGGCCGGGCGGGCGGTAAGGCTGGTGCCCATGTCATGGCTGACCGAGACAGTCTGCGCCCAGAAAAGCGCCAAGATTGTCCAACCGGCAAAGCGGTGGATTTTTTCAAATGTATTGTGAAACTTGGCGCGGATGGGGCCGAGGGCTGAAATGACCATGAGGGTCAGCAGCGCCAACATGGTGGCGGTGACGCCGATGGTTAGGTCTGATGGCAGAGCCGCACCGCTGAGCCGGTTTGCCGCCATGGCAAAGAGTGAAAAGCCGAACCAGAGCGTGCCGGCGGTATTGCACCCCGAATGCAAGCCGCCAAAGTGGAACACTTTGCCCGCGCCCCAACGGACCCAAAGCGGCCAGCTCACCGGGATGCGCGTGGCCAGCCAGTAGAGCGCGTTAACCACCCGTTGTTGGCGGATCAAAATACCGATGGTGAGGTTGAACAGGGCCAAATCTGCGATCGGGCCGAGGGCGAAAATACCGTCGGCGAGCCAACGTTCGTTTTGCAGGCCGGATGCGAAGATGTAGAGGTTTACCACGGCCACCAACAGGGCAAGACGGCGGTATTCCATCAGCGCCGGGTGGCGAGTAAAACGGCGTATATTCAGTGCTTTAGGGTAAGTATTTGTAGCTTCAGTGCTCATTGAGCTGCCTCCGAACATTGCTGGGCAAGATGGTCTGCGGCCAGCTTGAGCAACAGTGGTTTGTCGAGCTTGCCGCGTGCGGTCCGGGGCAACTCGTCCAGCGCTAAAATCACCGTCGGGCTGCAATAATAGGGCAGACATTTGGCCACCTTTTCTGCGGCTAATTCGGGCCGGGCAGAGGCTGGCGAGATGAAGCTGACAAGTGTGGTGTCGTCGTATTTTAGCGTCACCGCTTGGGCGCAGCCTGCGGCCCGCTCAAGCACATTTGACACGCCACCAAGCTCAACCCGAAAGCCGCGAATTTTGACGAGGTCATCGACCCGGCCGAGATGCTCAAGGGTGCCGTCATCGGTCCAGCGGCCAATGTCGCGGGTGCGAAACATCATCTGGCCGGGGCGAAACGGGTCGGGGCGGTAGCGCGCGCTGGTCAGGGCCGGGTTGGCCAAATATCCGGCGGTGACACAGGCGCCTCCGGCCCACATCTCGCCTTTGCTGCCAATCGGTAATGGCATCAGCAGGTCATCGAGAATGTAGACACTGTTATTTGGCGTGGGGCTGCCGATTGAGAGGATCGGATTGGCGGCGCTGTGGCGGGCGGCGGTGTTGATGATGGTCGTCTCGGTCGGGCCGCATGAATTATAGAAGGTGCAAAAGCCCGCCCATTTGTCGGCCAACGGGCGCGGGCATGGCTCACCGGCAACGGCGGCGGTTTTGATCTGTTGGCAGCGGTCCGCGTTTAGCGCATTGAGGATGGACGGCGTGGCGATGACGATATCGACCGTTTCAACGGTTTCTTGGATGGATTTGCCGCGGATCACCAGCGTCGCGCCATTTGCCAGCGCGCCAAGGGTCTCCCATGCGGCCATGTCAAAGGCGATGGACAGGATTTGGGCGACACGCTGGCCTGGCCGCATGCCCAGATCACCGGGAGCTGTGAGCAGCACATTGGCCAAGTTGGCTTGGGTGACCTGAACGCCGTTTGGCACGCCGGTTGTGCCAGATGTGAAAAGCACTATGGCGCGGTCTGTTGGCTGGGATCGTGCGGCGGTGAAGGCGGTGTCGGAGGGGTTAAGTGTGTCGATAGAGATCAGGGTTTGGCCCGGCTCCACCGGCACCAAATGTGCCAGATCAGCGCGGGTCAAGATAACTTTGGCCCCCGTTACACTGGCGATATGGCGCAGGGTTTTGGCTGGGGCGACGCCGACATGTTGCGGCACATAGGCGGCACCAAGTTTCATAATAGCGACAATGCCAACCACCATTTCCAAAGAACGGCGCAGGTAAAGACAGACGGCATCGCCCTGTCTGACGCCCTGTTTGCGCAGAGCCGCCGCCAGCTGGTTTGAGGCGCGGTCAAGCGCGCCATAGCTGAGCTGTTGGCCGCCAAATTCGGCGGCAATCGCCGCGGGTTGGTCCCGCATATGGAAGAGGATTGCGTCGGCAATGGTGGCAAAACGCGGTGCAATAGTCTGGCCCCAGCCAAAACTCAGAAATTTTCCACGGTCCTGCGCGGTCAGCCGGTTCAGGAGGTCAGAAATACCAGCCAATTGCTCTGCCGGGGTTTGCGGTCTTTGCTGGTTGGTAATAGCGGCGTATTTCATAGCATTCTCCTAATGGAAACCCGAGCAAAGCTTGCGAGTGGGTATTTTTCCCATTAGAAATAGAGAACGCCTGAAATGCTACTCACAAATTCGTTTTAAAGATTACAAACCGGTTCATGGTAGTAAGATGCTAGGCTAATGAGGCATGCAATGACGCCAGAAATATCAGACCCGTTTGAGGCCGCACTTGCGGCGCTGCTTGAGCCTTTGGCGCAGGCAATGGTCGCGCATGGGGTCACGATAGCAGCCGCCAATGAGGCGATGAAGAAGGCCCTGCTTAAAGCCGCGCTTGAAATTTCTGACGAGGCGATGAGCGACAGCCGGGCCAGCCTGTTGACCGGGATACACCGCAAAGATATCAAGCGCTTGCGCCACCTGAGTGACGAAAACCCGCTGCGCCAAAGCAGCAATGCGGCGGCGCTAGTGATCAGCCTTTGGGCGACCGATCCTAACTTTCAGGACAAGTCAGGTGCGGCACGCGATCTGGCGCGCAAAGGCAGCGCAAACCTGCCGGGTTTTGATGATGCCGTGCGCCTGACCCGCATTGATATGGCCGCAGGTACGGTTCTGCAGCTGATGCTCGATCAGGGCGTTGTTGCAGCCCAAGCAGGTGGCACATACCGGCTGCTGACCCACGCATTCTTGCCCAAGGCGGGCAGCAAAGAGCAAGTGGCGGCCTATCAGGCGACACTATCGGCGCATATGCAGGCGGCGACGCATAATCTTTTGGCCAAAGAAAATGCGGCCCGCCACTTTGACAGGGCGGTGCGCTATTCGCATTTATCTGACGCGGCAATTGCCACTTTGCAGAGCAAGGCCAACGATGGAGCGCAGGAATTACTGCAAAACATCAATATATTGGCGCAAGATCTGCAGCAAAAAGAACAGGGCGGCGCGCATGAGGGCCGGTTTGTTCTCGGCGCCTATATTTTGCCACAACCCAAGGGGGAGCAAAGCGAATGAGGCAAATATTATTTGCTTTGGCCCTCATTTTGTCGCCGCTCAGCCTCTTTGCCCAAGACGGTGAGCGCGAGGGCGGGATTATTGGCACCGGCATTTACAATACCGGGATATTTGGCACGATCACCGCGCTTGGCAGCATATATGTTAACGGCCAGCATGTTTTGCTCGATCCGGTTATGCCGGTTGCGAGCGCTGCGTCCGACATGACTGCAAGTGATCTGCGCCCCGGCCATATCGTCGCCATTGTCGTGGTACAGGCGGGCGATGTTTGGCAAGCGCTGCATATCCGTCAGATTATGCCGCTTCTTGGCCCGGTTGAGGCACTGAGTGAGACGCATATTACTGTGCTGGGCACACAAGTAGAATTAAGCGGGCCGTTGAGTGCAGAACTTGGCGACTGGGTTGCTGTGAGCGGGCTTTGGCGGGCGCAAACCGTGGTGGCCTCACTGGTTGAGACCGTGGCTGAGCCGCCGTTCGCGCGCATTAGCGGCAGTTATTTTGGCACCAATGAAGACGGCAATGATCTGATCGGCGACACTGTGATCATCGGCCTGCAAACTGAGCATCTGCGAGAGGGCGATTTTGTGCGCGCTATTGGCCACCCCGTGCCGGGCGGGCTTGAGGTGACAGCGTTGGAAACTGATATGTTCGGCGGCGCTGTCGGTATTGTTCAGGCCAAAGGCTACCTGTCTGCGCCGCGCCCGAGCGGGCTATATACTGTGCTGGGCACCGGGCTGGTCGCCTATACCGACATGCCAGCGATGATAAACACTCAAATCAGCAGTATTCGCTGCGGTGAAAACGGTGGTTTGGGTGGGCTTGATCCAGAAGATAGCGAGAGGCAGGAATTGCTGACCAGCCTTAACTGTTGGAACTAGACGGGCCCGCCATATCTTGAAAAAACGCGTCGCGGACATCGAGCAGACAGGTGTTGAGGCTGCGCGCTTGCGGCCCGCAAAGCCAAGCCATAACACTGGCCGGCACGACCGGATCAACCAGACTGTCCTGCGCTATTTGGCTGATCGGGTTCAGCCCAGAGGCGCGAATTTTTCCCTGCATTGAAGTGTCAGTCGGCGGGATGCCGATGAAAAAGCTCTGCACATTGCGGGTGGCCAGCTCTTTTTCGCACATCAGTGTTAGCATTCTGGCTGCGGCTTTTGAGCTGCAATAAGCGGTCCAGCCTTCCATGGCCGTGGTTGCCGCCCCGGTGCCCGCATTGACGATTGTGCCTTGGCTGGTGGCGAGCAGTGGCAGGGCTGCGGTGATCATGCGGTGAACGCCAATTACGTTGACATCAAGCGTATGCGCCAGCGCGTCACTGTCGATGGAACCGAAATGGCCAATTGGCCCTATCGTCCCGGCATTATTGACCAAAACATCGAGCTTGCCGGGCAGGCAGGCTATGGCGCTGGCAATGCTTGCAGGTACGGTGACATCAAGATCAAACACATGTGCGCCCTCAAGATGCGCCTGCCAATCTGGCTGCGCGGCCTTTTGAACCCCGGCATAAACTGTGGCGCCTTTGGCCAGCAATATGCCCGTCAGAACCGCGCCAATGCCCCGGCCAGCGCCGGTAACAAGAATGGTTTTGCCAGACAGATCAGGGACAGGCACGGCGCTAAGGTTAAACATTTTGCTTGCTTTCTGATTTCTACGTGACAATAAATTGATTAGGAAAATTGGTATGACCAATTAGATAAGTTGACCCTTTGGCGATGTCAAAGGAAAAGCTGGGGGAGGTAATACATGGCAAAAATTGCACGCATTGAACCGATAACAATCGCTTATGCTGACCCCAATGATTTTGGCACAGTGCGGCGCACGGTTTTGGTGCGGGTCGAGACCAGCGACGGTGTTGTAGGCTGGGGCGAATGTATTGCTATGTGGCCCGAAGCCTGCCGGGCTGTGGCCACGATTATCAATGACGGGCTGACGCCGCTGATTGCTGGCGACACGGCTGATGATATCGAGGCGATTTGGGGCAAAATGCGCCGACATCTGCACTGGTACGGCGATGGTGGCATTGCCAGTCTTGCCGTCTCGGGCATCGATATGGCGCTCTGGGACATTAAAGGCAAAGTCGCCAATAAGCCGCTTTATGAGCTGTTTGGCGGGCTAAAGCATGCGCGTCTGCCGGCCAATGCTTCGGCCCATGTCAATAAGAACGGCGAGGTGGCCTGCGTGGCCGAAGTCGTCGGCTTTTTTGAGGCCGGCTTCCGCTCGACCAAGCTGGGATTTGCCAAAAAGGGCGAAAGCGATATTGGCGGCAATCCTGATATTGATGTGCATTTTGTGAAGGAATTGCGCGCCGCTTTGGGCGACAAAGCCGAGATCTTGATCGACATTGGCAATGGGGTGCGCTGGGATGTACGCACCGCCATTGATGTTGCCAACCGGATGCATGAGCACCGGATCGGCTGGTTTGAGGAGCCGCTGTATTTTACCGATGATGCGGGCTACCGCGCACTGGCCGCCAGTACCGAACTGCGCCTTGCCAGCGGCGAGCGCGAATTTACCGAGACCGGTTACCGGCGTCAGATGGAATATGTGCAGGCGGTTGATGTTTATGGCATTGATCCGGCCCGCGTTGAGGGCATTACCGGCTTTCGCCGCGCCGATGCGTTGGCCACTAGGCACGGCAAAACCATCAACGCCCATGCTTGGTCAACGGCGATAACCACGGCCGCGTCGCTACACCTGTCACTGGCCTCGCCCAATGCCGAAATATTTGAATACAAGCCCTTCGGCGTGTCTGTTCAGGATGATCTGGTGGCCGAAAAACTATGGCACCGCGACGGCTGGGCCTACCCGATTGAGGGCGCAGGGTTGGGTATAGAGGTGCAAGAAGATGTTGTGCGGAGATTAGCCGAATGAGCAGGAAAACCAAATATGGTGTGTTTCGTCCCAGCATTGATGACATTAAAAAAGGCGGTTTTTCAACGCCTTGGGATGCACCTACCATCCCGCCCTTCCCGTTCCGTTTCCGCAACGCTGAAATCCTGACGCTGTACTGGCGAACGGACCCCGAAGCGATGGCGTTTCTTCTGCCGCCGCCGCTTCAGCCGATCGGTGATATTGCCTGCGTGCATATCTACCGCATGAACGACACCGACTATGTTGGCGCCTATTGTGAAGCAAATGTTATGTTTGGCGCGTGTCTAGGTGACAGGGCGGGGGCATATTCTCCCTACCTCGTCCTGTCATCCGACGGTGGCGTTAGCCAAGGCCGCGAGGTACACGGCCAGCCCAAAAAGCTGGGCAATCCGAGCCTTGAGTTTCGCGGGGATCTGATGGTCGGCACCGTCGAGCGCAACGGAATTGACGTGATAACGGGCACCCTGCCCTATAAGCAACAGCCCGTTACGGGCGATGATCTGGCCCCGTATTTTGACTTTAGCACCAACCTGAACCTCAAAGCGATTGACCATATCGATGGCCGCCCGGCTATTCGCCAACTGACCAGCCGTAAGCTGACAGATGTGACGGTGCATGAGGCATGGACCGGCCCCTGCACGGTTGAACTGCGGGCAAATGCGCAACTGCCGGTGTTCCGTCTGCCGGTTATTGAGCCGCTACAAGGTTTCTATTGGCGCGCTGATTTCACCCTCGTCCCCGGCGAAATCATTCATGATTATCTGGAGGACGGAGCATGACCGCGCGGGTTGTTGTCACCGATTACACATTTCCAGATGTCGCCGCCGAGCGCAAAGCCGCTACCGGGGCTGATTTTGCCGCCCTGCAATGCAAAACTGCGGCTGACGTGGCCGCTGCCGTGGCGGGCGCAGATGTTGTGGCCGTGCAGTTCGCGCCCTTTGGGGCTGATGCTTGCGCTGCGGTAAACCCCGGTGCCACGATCATTCGCTACGGTGTTGGCCATGATAATATTGACCTCAATGCCGCCCGCAAGGCTGGGCTAAAAGTTGGCTATGTGCCCGACTATTGCGCCGATGAGGTTGCCGAACATACCGCCGCCGCCGCGCTAACGTTGCTCCGCAAATTGGTGCCGCTTGATGCCTCTGTCCGGGCCGGTGACTGGGCGGCCGTGAAACACGCTAAACCATTAAAACCATTCAAAGAAACCATGTTTGGATTTTTTGGTATGGGTCAAATTGGCCAAGCGGTATTGGCCCGGCTCAAGGGCTTTGGCTTTAAGTTTATCACGGCTGATCCGGGGCTGAGCGCGGCGCAGGCCGAGGCGGCAGGCGTTACCTTGGTCAGCGCCGACACGCTGCTAGAAACCGCCGATATCATTTCGCTGCACGCGCCCGCAACCGCACAAACCACCAACTTTTTTAACGCGGCCAGATTGGCACAAATGCAGCCGCATGCGATGCTGGTCAACTCGGCCCGTGGCCAGCTGATTGTTGAGGATGATCTGGCGGCAGCACTTGACAGCGGCACCATTGCCGGCGCGGCGCTTGACGTGTTCCACACCGAGCCGTTGCCCGAAAATTCCAGCCTGCGCCAAGCGCCCAATCTGCTGATCACCCCCCATGCGGCGTGGTATTCTGAGGCGGCCATTGACCGGCTACAGGGCCTTGTCGCCCAAGATATTGCCCGCGCACTGGCAGGTCAGCCGCCCCGCAGACCCGTGGCACTTTGAGGATCACAGACAATAGGGAGCGCCTAGCAGCCCCCACCGATATCACCCGCGCATATGCGCTTAAACAGAGAAATGATTGGGAGGAAATCATGAAACATTTTACCAAACTTACAATGGCCGCGACATTGCTGCTCGGTACGGCTGGTTTTGCCACGGCGGAGGGCCATTCGGTAACGCTTGAGACCGGACAAGAGGTCAATATGGTCTTGCTGCCCAAATTCTTGGGCATTCTGGTTTTTGACCAAGCCAATGAGGGCGCACAAGAGGCCCATGCTGAGCTAGAAAACCCCGGCGAGCTGCTGTTTATTGGGCCAACACCTGAGAACTCAACCGCTGGCCAGATCGAGATTATGACCACCGCCGCCACCCAAGGCCAAGGCGCTGTGATGATCTCAAACAATGCTGGCGACCAGATTGTGCCATCGGCCCTTGCCGCCCAAGAAGCCGGCACGCGGGTTGTGACATGGGATAGCCCGATCCCATCAGGCGAAGGCGAAGATGTGTTTATCGCCCAAGTCGACTTTGGCTCCATCGGCGTGATTATGGCCGATATGGCTTTCTCAATCCTCGGTGGTGAAGGCCAAATGGCGGTGCTTTCAGCAACACCTGATGCGTCTAACCAGAACGCTTGGATTGCAGCCATGCAAGTGGCGCTTGAAGACGAAAAATATGCCAATATAGAGCTGGTAGATGTCGTCTACGGCGATGACCAAGCTGAGGTGAGCTATAATCGGGCGCTGGCTTTGGTTGACCAATATCCTGATCTTGGCGTGATTATGTCGCCAACAACAGTGGGCATTCAGGCCGCTGCGAAGGCAATGCAAGATGAGGGTCTTTGCGAACAGGTCAAGGTTTCCGGCCTTGGTCTGCCATCGGAAATGCTGAGCTACACGCTGAACGGCTGTGCGCCAGAATTTGCGCTCTGGGACTTCCGCGATCTTGGCTACCTCACCTATTTCACCGCCTACGGTCTGGCCAGTGGCCAGCTGACAGGTGATATCGGCGAGACATTTAGCGCAGGCCGCATGGGTGACTACACGATCGAAGAAGATCCGGGCCGCCCAGGTACGAAGCGTATTTTGATGGGGCCATTCACGGTCTATACGGCAGAAAACGTCGAAGCCGCCGCGAATTAAGTGCACAGATCGGTCAGCGGGCTCGCCTCGCTGACCGGCACCTACTTTGAAGGGTCGCAAACATGAAAGATCAGCCCGTTCTTCAACTTGAGAACATCTCCAAACATTTTGGCATGACCATTGCCTTGGCGGATATGTCGATCACGCTGCATCCCGGCGAAGTCCACGCGATTGTTGGCGAAAACGGGGCTGGCAAATCGACCATGATCAAGGTGATGACCGGCATCTATCAACCCAGTGCTGGCACGATCCTAATAGGCGGCAAGCCGCAAGTTATCTCAGGGCCGCAAGCCGCGCGTGACGCCGGTATTGCCGCTATTTATCAAGAGCCTATGGTCTTTCCCGATCTGGACGTGACCGAGAATATTTTCATCAGCGATACCAGTGCTGGCCTGCTGATGCGCCCCGCCGCACAGCGCCGCCGCGCCATAGAGTTGATAGAGCGTATTGGCATAAACCTAGACCCTGACCGGATTGCCAGCGGTCTGACATTGGCCGAGCAACAGGTGGTCGAGATCGCTCGCGCGCTGAGCCAAGACGTGCGCATTTTGATCATGGATGAGCCGACCGCCTCGCTTTCGGCGCATGAGGCCGCACAGCTGCGCAAGATTGCCAAAACATTGGCCGCGCAAGGCGTTGCTGTGGTCTATATTTCGCACCGGCTCGAAGAGATTTTTGAGATCGCTGACCGGGTGACTGTTATCCGCGACGGCGCGCATATATCGACCAAACCGATTGCCAGTGTCACCGCTGACAGCATGATATCAGAGATGGTCGGGCGCGAGGTTGGCAACTACTTTGCCAAAGCGCCGGGCACGGTGACTGATGAGGTAATTTTGCAGGTTCAAAACCTGTCGCTGGCCGGGGTGTTCAAAGACATCACGTTTGATCTGCATAAGGGCGAGATCCTGTGCATGGCCGGGCTGGTCGGCGCGCGGCGCACCGATGTGGCGCTCGCGCTGTTTGGCGTCACTCCAACCGCGACTGGCGAGGTGACTTACAAGGGCAAACCGGCGCGGTTTAGGTCACCGCGCGAGGCGATTGACGCGGGCGTTGCCTATGTCTCGGAAGACCGGCGCAAGCTTGGGCTGGCCATGCCCATGTCGATCCGCTCGAATATCAGCCTCGTCACACTTGATGCGTTCCTGTCACGGTTTGGCCTGCTCAACCGCGAAAAAGAAACCGCCGTTGCGCATAGTTACCGCGAAAGGCTCAACATTCGCACCCAAGATGTGGATAGCGAGGTTGGCATGCTTTCTGGCGGCAACCAGCAAAAGGTGATGCTGGCCAAATGGCTCAATATGGAGCCAGACCTGTTGATCTTTGATGAGCCAACCCGCGGCATTGATATTGGCGCCAAGGCAGAAGTGCATGATCTTATACGCGAATTTGCCGCCGCTGGTGGTGCGGTCTTGGTCATATCATCTGACCTGCCCGAGGTTCTGGCACTTGGTGACCGCATTCTTGTCATGCGCGAGGGCCAGCAAATGGGCATTCTCGACACGTCAGAGGCCACGCAAGAACGAGTGATGATACTGGCCACCGGCCAGACCGCTTTGAGAGAGGCCGTATAATGTTGGCTCGCATTTCCCCGCAAACCCTGCGCATTTTGGCGCTTTTAGCCGTGGTTCTGGCGGTGTTGTTGTTCTTTTCAACCCAAGTGCCAAACTATCTCAACGGCCGTTTGTTCAACCGTATTTCCAGCTCAGTGGCTATCATGGCGCTTATTGCCTGCGGCCAAACGCTGGTGATCCTGACCCGCAATATTGATCTGTCTATTGGCTCAATCGTCGGCTTTGTCGCCTTCGCCACCGGCAGTCTGATCACCAATAACCCAGAGCTGGGGCCGGTACTGCTGGTCAGCTATTCCATCATCTTGGGCGCGTGTTTTGGCGTGGTCAACGGGTTGCTTGTCGCCTTTCTGCGCATCCCGTCAATCATCGTCACGCTGGCGACAATGGCGCTGTTTCGCTCGTCGCTGGTTGAGTATTCCGACGCCAAATCTATTACCACCGGCAACCTGCCCGAATGGCTGATCAGCTTCCCAAATTATAAAGTGCTGACCTTTGGCACATTGCAGCTGCGGGCCGGGTTCTTGGTCGCGGTGCTGGTGGTCATCGCCGTGCATATCGCCCTGACCCATCTGCGCCCGGCCCGCAAACTTTATGCTGTTGGCTCAAACCCCGAAGCCGCCGAAATGGCCGGGATCAACACCAAGCTGGTGGTCCTGTCGGCCTTTGCCTGCGCCGGCGCTTTGGCCGGGCTGGCCGGCTTCATGTTCCTCGCGCGGTTCGGCACCATCACCGTGGTCGCCGGGCTGGGGATCGAGCTAAAGTCGGTCGCAGCCTCGGTGGTCGGCGGGGTCAATATATTTGGCGGTTCTGGCACGGTTATTGGCGCGCTGCTCGGCGCAATTTTGGTTGATTTGATCGATATGTCGCTGGTGCGGTGGGCCTTGGTCAGCGAGTTCTGGCGCGAGGCCGTACTTGGCACGCTGATCCTGTTATCGGTCGCCGCTGATGCGATCCTTATGCGCCGTCTTATAGCCCTGCGTGTCGCCCGCGAGAAGACGACAAAGGAGAACGCGCCATGAAAACCGTATTCGCCCGTTTGCAAAGCTGGGAAGGCTTTTTGCTTTGCGCGCTGATCCTAATTATATTGGTCAATTCGAGCCTGTCGCCGCAATTTATGACGGTCTCCAATCAGGTCAATCTGTTCCAGCTCTCGATTGAGAAAATTATAGTGGCCTTGGCCATGACCTTTATCATTATCAACGCCGAGATCGACCTCTCAGTCGGCTCAATGATGGGGCTGTCGGCTTGCGCCTTTGGCTGGATGTTTCAACAAGGCATGCCCAGCGGCGCGGCGATATTGATCTGTCTGATCATTGGCGCTATGGGCGGCGCGCTCAACGGTTGGTTCATCGCCAAAGTTGGGCTGCCATCGCTGGTAGTCACACTGGCAACGCTGATCGGCTATCGCGGTTTGGCGCGGGTATTGGTTGAGGATCGCGGCATCAATGATTTCCCCGAATGGTTTGACGCTTTGGGCCAGAAAGGCCTGCTTGGCCCGATCCCATTTGCCAATATCGCCTTCGTGGTTTTGTTCATTATCCTTTATATCGTGCTGCAACGCACAGGTTTTGGCCGTAAGACCTATGTAATTGGTACCAATAGAGAAATGGCCGATTTTGCCGGGATTGATACTGCCCGTCATAAGCTAATCTTGTTCACCGGCGCGGGCCTTATCGCCGCCTTTGCCGGGCTGCTCTACGCGGCGCGCGTGGGCGCTGTGCGCGGCGATGTCGCCCTTGGGTTTGAGCTGGATATTATCACTATTGTTCTGCTCGGCGGGGTGAGCATTTTTGGCGGTACCGGCTCGCTTGTCGGGACGCTACTGGCGGTTATGATTGTGCTTAATTTGCGCAACGGGATGGCGCTTTTAAACATCACCGGCCATATCCAAACCGGCGTTATTGGCCTCTTGCTGATCGGTTCGGTTGTGGCGCCGCGGCTAAACCTTGGCAAGCTATTGCGCCGCCAAACTGGGCCAAATATGACAAAGGGAAAGACATGAAAACTGGTGTCTCACAGGTTAGTTTCGACACGCCTATTAAGCGCGAGTCTCTGGCTGAAATGGTTGCTCGCCGTATCCTCGATATGGTTACATCTGGGGCGCTAAAGCCCGGCGATCAGCTGCCGCCAGAGCGTGAGTTGGCCGAGCAGCTCAACGTGTCGCGCCCCTCTGTGCGCGAGGCGATCCGGGGGCTGTCAATTTTGGGTGTGGTGCGTTCGCGCCAAGGCGGTGGTGCGTTTATTAGTGAGCTGGACGGCGATGCTCTGCTCGGCCCCATCCGATTTTTTCTGTCGCTCGACAAGAAGAATATCCGTGAGCTTTATGATGCGCGCAGCCTGATTGAGAGCGATGTCGCCCGGCGTGCGGCGCTAAATATGGATGACCAACAGCTCGACAAGCTGGAGGCGATTTTGCAGGAGCAGAAGCATATTTTGGATGATGCCAGCGCCTTTAGGCTGTCAGATTTCAAGTTTCATGAAACCATTTGGATTGGGTCGAATAATGCGTTCCTTAAGCGCATTGGCGAAAGTCTCAACGTGCTGGGGTTGGAGTTTCGCCGCCGGGCGTCTGAGCGGCCAGATGTTTTGGCGCAATCATTGCGCGACCACACCAAACTCTACAAAGCATTGCGGGCGCGCGACCCTGGATCCGCCGCACAAGCTGCTGAAAAGCATATGCAAAATGTTTATGGCTCGACCATGAACCAGTCCGAGAAATGGGCAGATAAATGATCGCCCGCATCGGCGTGGTCGGCATAGGTTGGTGGGCCAGTTTCAACCATATTCCGACAATCGGCGACTGCCCTGAGGCCGAGATCGTGGCGATTTGCGACCTTGACCCGGCGCGGTTGGCAAAGGCAGGTGCCGCGTTTGGCATTGCCGCGCGCTATACGGATATGGCAAAAATGTTGACCGAACAGAACCTAGACGGGGTGATGATTTCAACCCCGCATACGGTCCATACCGCCCCGGCGATTGCCGCACTTGAGGCGGGCGCACATGTGTTGGTTGAGAAACCAATGGCCACGACAGCGGCTGATGGCCGGGCCATTGCCCGCGCCGCCGCTAAGGCCGGGCGCGAGGTTATGGTGCCGACCAGTATGAACTTTACCCATGCTTCGCAACAGGCTGCGCAATGGGTGGCTGACGGCCGCATTGGCGAGGTGCGTCATGCCGTCTGCCAAATGGGCTCGGCGCTCGAAGACCTGATTTCGGGCCAACCAATGTTGGAAACCGAAGATCATCTGTTTCGTCCACCTGCCTCCACTTGGGCCGACCCGACCAAGGCTGGCGGCTACGGGTGGGGGCAAATGTCGCACTCAATTGGCTGGCTGCTTTATGTCTCCGACCTGACGATTGAAACCGTGTTCTGCATAGACGGTAAATCAACCACCGGGGTTGATTTTTATGACGCCGCCGTCGCCCGCGCCACCAATGGTGCGACGATCTCGATCTCCGGCGCGGCAACCACGCCCAAACATATGGGTATGCATACGGATGTGCGGATTTACGGCACCAAGGGTATGGTCGTTTTTGATAATGAACGGGTGCGGATGGCGCTACATCTGCTCGATGGCACGGATGAATTTGCCGAAATTGGACCGGAAGGCACCGGCTATGACGGCACTTTACCCGTACATGCTTTTGCCAAGCTTTGCGCCGGGCATGTTATGCGCAATCCGGCTAATGCTGAAAATGGCGCGCGCGTAACCGAGACGCTCGACGCGCTCTACCGCTCTGCCGCAAGCGGCCAGATTGAGAAGATAGGATGCTGAGTTGAAACTTTCGCTTACCGCATGGTCGCTGCCTTCTTGCACTCTCAAAGAGGCCGCAGATATTTCAAAGGCTCTGGGCATTGGCGCGCTTGATGTCGGGCTGTTTTACCGCAGCGCTCTCGACAAAAAGCTGATATTAGCAGACCCCCATGTCGCTGCCGTTCCGCTCGCTGATTTGGGGGTTGATGTGCCAAATTATTATCATCTCTTTGGTGATGGCTTAGCGGGCAGAAATCTCGCGCTGCCCGGCACGTTGGCGGCAAATTTGCGCGACCTGAAACAGGTGCTGACTTTTGCTGATGCCGCCAAGATAGGCACGGTTTTTATTCTGCCTGGCATCATCAACCCCGGCCAATCGCGCGCTGACGCGGCCCAGGTGTCTACTGAAAGTCTTGCGGCAATGGGCGCTATTGCCACTGGCTTTAACACCACACTTTGCTTTGAGCCGCATGTGCATTCGTTTTGCGAAAGCCCGCGCATTGCTCTTGATCTGGTCGAGCAATCCGGCGTCAAACTGGCGCTGGATTATGCGCAATTTACCTGTCTTGGCTATAGGCAAGATGAGATAGACCCGCTGGCCCGTCATGCCGCCCATATCCACCTGCGCCAAGCAAAAATGGGCGCGCTGCAAGCCAAATTTGCCCATGGCACGCTGAATTTTCCGGCCATGTTTGGCACGTTGCGCGCTATTGGCTACCAAGGAGCCTTATCGCTGGAGCCTGTGCACCAAGATTATATGAATACGCTGTTTGAAGACGTGCTGAGCGAAATTATTGCATTGCGTGACTGTTACACAGCGTGGAGCGAGGAGAATTGATGGCCAATTATGCATGGGTGTTAGAAGTCCGGCCCGGATATGAAGACGAGTATAAGCGCTGCCATGATGAGATTTGGCCCGAAATGTTAGCAACGCTCGCGGCGGCGGGCATCAAAAATTACAACATTTTCCGCCATGGTTTGACGCTGTTTGGCTATTTTGAAACCGATAATTTGGCAAAGGCGACGGCCCATCTCAAAACCTGCCCGGTTAATGCAAAATGGGGCGAGATGATGGGACCAATGATGAAGATCGAGGTTGATCCGACAACATCATTTCCCTATTTGCTGCCTTTACAGTTCCATATGGGCTAGCCCTGCTGCGGCTATATAGCGGGTAAGAAAAATCAATTCTGACTGGTGACAATTGCAATTTCAACGCCAGTCTTGGCGTGAAATGACCAACACTCAGACCCCCTCTGCGCTACCAGCCAAACCGGCAATGCTGCATGTTCTAGGCGGGCTTGCGCTTTGCGATCATGAGCGCCAGCCACTTGAGCTTTCTGCGCACAAAAGCCGGCAATTGCTGGCCTATCTTGCTGTGCCGGCCGGGCAGGTCAGAACCCGCGACCGGCTGCGGCGCTGCTTTGGAGCGACCGTCAAGATGACCAAGCGCGCGGCAGCTTGCTCACCGCGTTATCAGGTATTCGCCGGGTGCTGGGCGACGATGCTTTGCTTGTTGAACGCGAAAATGTGCAACTGCGTCCCGGCTGCTTGCAAACAGATTTTGATCAGCTCAAATCGCCTGCCCAGTCCGGTGCTGACATTGGTAATCTCGCCGCATTTTACGGCGGCGATTTTTTACAAAGCGCTGAATATGACGGCGTGCAATTTATGGAATTGCTGCGGGGCATGCAGCGTGACAGTGCCGAGCTAGCCATTGATATTCTTGATAAAAATGCACAAAATCTGACCGCCAGGGGCGATAATGAAGCCGCCATAGAACGTATGCTCGAGAGCCTGTCGCTTGAGCCGCTTATGGAGCAGACCCACCGCAAGATTATGCGGCTTTATGTTGAGAATGGCGAGCGGGCGATGGCGTTGGCGCAGTTCAAAACCTGCAAAGAGGTACTGTTGCATGAGCTAGACACGGTCCCAGACCCTGAGACCCAAGCCCTTGCCGACACAATAGCGCTCAGAGACACAAGTGTGTTGGCAGAGCTGCGTCCAGCTGAACGATCAGTGCCAATGGCCGCCAATTTGGCCGAGCCACAGGGCGCTGAGGCCGCGCCAATTGCAGTTTTGCCCTTCGTCAATATGAGCGGCGACGCCGAGCAAAACTACTTTGCCGACGGGATTGCTGAAGACATAATTATTGATCTGTCAGACATCGACATGCTGGCCGTCGCCGCTAAAAATTCTAGGGTCAGGACTCATAACCAGAATAACACGATAGAAGCCAGAATAATGGCTGAGAGGAAGAGC
>JAESRD010000388.1 GCA_016764835.1 Paracoccaceae bacterium
CCGGGGATGATGAAATCCACTTATGGTACCGGGTGTTTTGCGGTGCTCAATACCGGAGACAGGCCGGTCGTTTCGCAAAATAAGTTGCTGACAACGATAGGTTATCAGCTGGACGGCAAAGTGACTTATGCGCTTGAAGGTTCGATCTTTATTGCCGGGGCCGTGGTGCAATGGCTGCGCGACGGGCTGGGGCTAATTGAGCAGGCGAGCGAGACTGAAGCGCTGGCGCAGGCGGCTGACAAAGGCCAAACGCTGACAATTGTGCCAGCTTTTACCGGGCTGGGCGCGCCGTATTGGAACGCTGAATGTCGCGGTGCGGTTTATGGGCTGACGCGCAATTCTGGCCCGGCTGAGTTTGCGCGGGCCGCGCTCGAATCGGTGGGCTTTCAGACCAATGATTTATTGGCTGCGATGCAGGCAGATTGGGGCGCGAGTGCGACGCTGCGGGTTGATGGCGGCATGAGCGCTAATGATTGGGCGATGCAGTTCTTGGCCGATATTATTGGCGCGCCGGTCGACCGGGCAGCCCAGCAAGAAACCACCGCCTTAGGGGCGGCATGGTTGGCGGGGATGCGCGCCGGGCTTTATCCGCAACAGCGTGCTTCTGCGGCGCAATGGGCGCGGGCGCGCCGGTTTGAGCCGCAGATGGGCGCGGCAGACAGGGCGCAAAAAGTGGCGCGCTGGCAGCGGGCAGTGCAGGCGACGCTGAGCGTCTAGGCCCTTTAGCTCAAGTCATATCTTGGCGTTTTGGTAAGATCCAGTCGGGCCGCAGGAAGTGGCAGGTATAGCCGTGTGGTATCCGCTTAAGGTAATCTTGGTGCTCTGGTTCGGCTTGCCAAAATACGCCGGCAGGGGCGAGTTCGGTGACGACCTTGCCCGGCCAAATGCCTGATGCATCGACATCGGCAATGGTATTTTGTGCTTCGGCCTTTTGCGCGTCGTTCACATAATAGATTGCTGAGCGGTAGGAGCTGCCCCGGTCATTGCCTTGTCGCATTGGCGTTGACGGGTCGTGAATCTGAAAGAAGAACTCTAGCAATGTCCGGTAGCTGGTCACATCTGGGTCAAATGTGATCTCTATCGCCTCGGCATGACTGCCATGGTTGCGGTAAGTCGCATTGGCCACATCGCCACCAGTATAGCCGACATTGGTGGCCCTAATGCCGGGCAGGTTGCGGATCAGATCCTGCATGCCCCAAAAGCAGCCACCGGCAAAAACGGCGCGTTCTTCAGCCATTAGATATCCTCCACTTGGTCGATATAGGCACCGTAGCCTTCGGCCTGCATCTCTGAGCGGTGCACGAACCGCAAAGCGGCTGAGTTGATGCAATAGCGCAGCCCGCCTTGGTCCTGCGGCCCGTCATTAAAGACATGGCCCAAATGACTGTCGCCATGGGTCGAGCGCACTTCAATACGGCTCATGCCGAGGCTGTTATCGGTCAGCTCATTGAGATGCTCGGCAAGGATCGGCTTGGTAAAGCTGGGCCAGCCGCAGCCGGTATCGTATTTGTCAGCGGAGGCAAAAAGCGGCTCACCGGAGACGAGATCAACATAGATGCCGGGCGCGTTGTTATGCAAATGCGCGCCGGTTCCGGCCCGCTCTGTGCCGCTTTGTTGGGTGATGCGGAACTGCGTTGGTGAGAGGTTGGCAATGGCTGCGTCAGATTTCTTGTAGCTGGTCATGTGATCCCTCCGTTTGAGTGGTCGTTAAGATATGGGGATGCGGCGGCGAAATTGCGAATGGTGCCGAACTTTAACCTCGCGAGGGTGGCTAAAGTTGGCGGGTTTCACAACAGTTGTTTACTTGCCATGCGCGGCGCGGCGGGTTATGCCGCACTCACCGAGACGCGGGTATGGTGAAAAGGTATCACGGCAGCTTCCCAAGCTTTAGTTACGAGTTCGATTCTCGTTACCCGCTCGGCTTTTCTTGCAGACTATGTTGCCTAGAGCATCGCTGCGGCGAGCAACTTGAGCTGAGCCGCCGGGTCATCATGGCTCCAGATTTCTTGGCCGAGGGCGACGAAATCGGTAAAGGGCGCCATCTTGCGGATCAGCGCCTCATCGAGTGCGCCCTCAACAATCATCGGCACTTCTATCATCATTGACCACCATTCAATGAATTCAGGATCGACGACATCGCCGCCGCCCAGAGCCGTGGCGCCGATTGGGCCAAAGGCTGCGTAATCAGCGCCGATTTCGCCGGCATTTAGACCAACATGGCGCGACGTGCCGCAAAATGCGCCGACAATCGCGTCATCGCCCAGCTCTTTGCGCCATTTGGCCACAGAGCGGGCACCATCAGTTAGATGCACACCATCAAGCCCGTGCCGCTGGGCAATCAGCCCGTGGTCTTCGATAACAATCGGAATATCACGCGGGTCGGTGATTTGGCGCAGGTTGTCGGCAATGCGGCCAATCTCGATCTCGTCTTGGCTAGACAGCGAAAGCCGCAAACAGGAGATTTCGACAGCATCCATACAGGTGCTCAGCAGCGCCGGATATGTGGCCAGATCAACCTCAGGTGGGGTGATCAGGCAAATCTGTGGATGATCTGGCGCGTCGCCGGTAATGTCGTCGGTCATGTGGTATCCCCTTAGCAATAGGCGGCGCTATAGCCGGGTTTTTGGTGCTTGACCATGTAGCCCGCACAACTTTGCTATGCCAGGCAAAAATGAGCCGGTTATTTCGCGGGCAATGCGCGCGCATTGGTCAGGGCCAGCGCCAGCAATGCAGCGCGGTTTGCATCATCATTAAGCGCCAGATCGCTGGCATCAACCATACCGCCCATTTTGCGGCCTGTGAAGCTCAGCGGTGCGGCACCGGGCACTTCAAGTGCGGCGGCGTAACGGGGTTTGCCAATACGAAACATGCCGCCGCCTTTATGCACACCGCACAGCATATTGCCGTTGAGCATGAAGCAAATGCCACCAAACATATTGCGCTCTGTGATGCCATCAACATCCGCCAGATCATCGCGCATCATCTGCGCTTGGCCTTCATCATATGCCAATTTTGAGCCTCCTTGTGCCCGCATCTGGGCCAGCGTATCAGCAAATA
>JAESRD010000389.1 GCA_016764835.1 Paracoccaceae bacterium
AACGGTCTGTGTCAGGTCGAGAATGTGAATGCCGTTACGGGCGCCGTAAATGTATGGACCCATGCGGGGGTTCCAACGGGCCGTTTGGTGGCCAAAGTGTACGCCTGCTTCGAGCAGCTGGCGAATCGTGAACTCGGGAAGAGCCATGATGCTATCCTTTTCCGGTTTAAACCTAGGGTGAAGGGTGCGAGGGAATTCCCCAACCGGTGGACCTCCAGGATTTCTCCCCTTTGGCCCGCCTTCACCTGTGAAGTAGGTGCGCTTTAGCCTGATAGGGGCTGTGGTACAAGGCTCAATACGCTGATTGCCCCTGCCCGCTAGAAAAACACCCGCTGCACCACCCAAAACACGCCAACAACCGCAATCCCAGCCGATGCAGGCACCGCGATGACCCGCCGATACCATGGCTTTTTGCCAAACCAGTAACCGACCAGCGCAAAAGCACCGCAGATGACCGCTAGCTGCCCCAGCTCAACGCCGATGTTGAAGCCGATCAGCGCCGGCATAAAGGCCCCTTCGGGCAGGCCAAATTCACCGAGCACACTGGCGAAGCCCAGCCCGTGCAGCAGACCAAAGCAGAAAACGACGACCGGGCGCCAGCGGCTAAGGCCCTGTGCCCAGATGTTTTCAACCGCAACATAGACGATGGAGGCGGCGATCAGCGGCTCGACGATGGAGCCGGGGATTTGGACGATGCCGCCAGCGGCCAGCGCCAACGTGATTGTATGCGCCAGCGTAAACGCCGATATTTGCCAGAGCAGCGCCCGCAGCCCCATGGCCAAGAAGAACAGCCCGAGGACGAAGAGAATATGATCCAGCCCTTTGGGCAAGATATGGTCAAAACCAACCGGGATGTAATTGGCAAAGGTCTGCCACAGCCCGACCTGCCCGCCGCCACCTATTGGGATCGGCGGGCTGAGCGCGCCATTGTCGAGGTAACCATCATAGGGCGCATCAGGCCCGTGTTGGCGCAAAACCAGCGCGCCGTAGCGCGCGTCCCAGCCGATTTGCACCTCGGTCGCGTTACGCGGCAAAGCTGCGCGCAATGTCATGATCGAACTGCGCAGCACCTCAACATCGCCAACCGGCGGGATGCTCAGGGCGATCAGTTCAGGCACCAGCGCCACATCGCCAGCGCGCAGCGTGATCTGACCGGACATTTGCGCGTAATAGAGTGTGAAAGCGGCGGCGAAGGTCTCCGGGTTCATTGCCCGCAAGCTGTCATAACTGCCCGCCTCGGGCGTATCATTGGTGTTGGTCAGCCCGTTCAGGTCAATGCCAGCGGCAAAACTCTCTAAGTTGCCCTCAATGATCAGGGTCAGATAGCCGTCCTCAACGCTGAAATCGGCGATGGACGGGAACACTTCATGCGCACGCGCGGGCAACACGGCGCAAAGCAGCATAAGGCTTGACAAAAACCAAGCGACACGCACTTTCATGTCGACACGAAAGGAAACAGTCATGCGTATCCTCGCCCTCTGCTCATTGTTGTTTTGCGCGCCATTGCAGCCCGCATTCGCCCATGAGTTCTGGATTGAACCTGTCGCGTGGCAAATGCCTGCGCAAGCTACAATTGTCGCACGTCTTGTCAACGGCCAGAATTTTGGTGGCACCGAAATAGCCTATTTTCCGGGCCGGTTCTCGATGTTCACTGTCGCGTGGCAAGATCAGCTGGCCGATGTTGCGGGCCGCCCCGGCGACCGCCCTGCCCTAAACGCACCCACTTTGGGCGAAGGCCTGCACCGACTGAGCTATGTCGCCACCAACAACACAATCTCATATGATAGCTGGGAGAAGTTCGCCCGCTTTGCCGCCCATAAAGATTTTGACGATATCGAAGCCCGCCACCAAGCTCGCGATCTGCCGGAAGCTGATTTCTCGGAAGTCTATTCGCGCTATTGCCGCGCTTTGTTTGCGGTTGGTGACGGGTACGGCGATGATGCGCCCTCCGGCATGGAGACCGAAATCGTCGCCCTCGATAATCCGTTTGAGGCGGTCAACCGCGGTGCCGCGACCATTCGTGTGCAGATATTCTATCAAGGCCAGCCGCGCCACGGCGCACAGCTCGAACTGTTTGAAAAACCGCTCGATGGCAGCGCCGAGGCGACCATAACCCTGCACCGGGCGGACGAGAACGGCATTGCCACATTGCCCGTGCGCCCGGGATATGCCTATCTGGCTGACGCCGTTGTGCTGCGCATCCCTGCGCCCGCGCTGGCAGAGCAAAGCAGCGCAGTTTGGGAAACTCTGTGGGCCTCGTTGACCTTCGCTCTGCCTGCTGCACAATGACCAAAGGAATATGTCAGTGACCGCCAGTATTCAGCCCAATATTTTGTGCATCGGTTCGGTCATGTGGGATATCATCGGCCGCAGCAGCGCCACCATGCGCGCGGGCTCTGATGTGCCGGGCCATATCAGCCGCCTGCCCGGCGGTGTGGCCATGAATATCGCCATGACTTTACGCCAACAAGGCATGCGCCCTGCCCTGCTCAGCGCTGTCGGACGCGACCCCGAAGGCGATGAGCTGATCGCGCGGGCCGCCCAAATGGGGCTGATCACCGACCATCTCTACCGCTCAGACACGCTGCCAACTGACAGATATATGGCTGTTGAGGGCGCCAATGGCCTGATCGCGGCCATAGCCGACGCCCATTCGCTCGAAAAAGCTGGCGACAAGATATTGCGCCCGCTCGAAGATGGCACCTTTGGCAGCGCGGCGCATCCGTGGTCTGGCCCCGTGGCGCTCGACGGCAACCTGACCGAAAAACTGCTTGGCCAGATCGCCACTTCGCCGCTGTTTGTCGCGGCTGATTTGCGGGTAGCCCCGGCCAGTCCCGGCAAAGCCGGCAGGCTAATGGCCTTGCTCGGCCATCCTGTGGCCATGTTCTATGTCAATCTCGAAGAGGCCAATTTGCTTTGCTGCGCTAATTTCACAAGCAGCCAAGCGGCCGCAGAAGCTCTGGTTAAACACGGCGTGCGCCGCGTCGCGGTGACCGACGGCGCTAATAGTGCGACCATCGCTGACACGGACGGGCACAGCATAACCATGGCCCCGCCCGCCGTCGCATCGAGCCGGGTGACCGGGGCCGGTGACACATTTATGGCAGCCCATATTGCCGCCGAAAGCACCGGGCTGAGCGGCGCACCCGCTTTGACCAAAGCCCTGCAAGCTGCCGCTCATTTTGTCTCAGGCCAAACCGCGCAATAAACGCGCTAAGTTCCGCCGCTCCGCCGGACCAAGCCGCAAAACAAATGGCGTTTAAACTGCTTCTCTGCAATATGGCGTCAGCTCTCCCTTTTGGCCGAAAGACCCTGCCCATGTTTGCGCTCACCTATTCCGACGAAATTCATGAGGCGCGCGCGCGCGGGCTGCCAATGGTGGCGCTTGAAAGCACGATCATCACCCACGGCATGCCCTTTCCGCAAAGCGTCGAGACGGCACGTAAGGTCGAGGCCGAAATCCGTGCCCATGGCGCAGTGCCCGCGACCATCGCCGTGCTCGATGGCAACCTGCATATTGGCCTCAGCGACACGGCACTTAATGATCTGGCGCAGCGCAAAGACGTGGCCAAACTCAGCCGGGCTGATCTGGCGGTCTGCATGGCCGCCGGTGGCACCGGGGCCACGACCGTTGCGGCGACCATATGCGGATCAAATCTGGATCGAGATTGGCTTGGGCGGCGGCGAGCACTTTGTGGCGCAAGCGGCAGCTAACCCAGATCAGC
>JAESRD010000390.1 GCA_016764835.1 Paracoccaceae bacterium
GATGTCACTGTGCAAAACGAGGTGGCAACCGCGTTTGACCGGCTAGAGAAAGAGCTGCATTCGCAGCTGCTCGGCCATGCCCGCGCCGCACTCTACCATTTGGGCCTGCTCTCCGTGCTGTTTCAGCGCCAGTTTGAGACGGCCCCCTTGGCCGAGGCCAATAGCCATGGCCACTCCGCCGCCGCCCGGCTGGTGGCCGCCTTTACCGGCCAGATCGAGCGTGATTTTCACACCGATATGGGCGTGGCCAATTATGCCAGCCTGCTTGGCGTGACGCCAACCCATCTGACCCGCTGTTGCAATGAGACCAGTGGCCGCACGGCATTGGCGCTGCTCAACGATCGCAAATTGTTTGAGGCCCGGATCAGGCTGCGCGGCACCGATATGCCCGTGCGCAAAATCGCCCAAATGTTGGGCTATTCATCTGCTGCCTACTTCACCCGCGCCTTTCAGGCCGGTGCCGGCATGACGCCAACCCAGTTTCGTCGCAAAGGCCCGCTGCCAATATTATAGCCGCCAATTCATAATCAGGCCAAATCGACGCTCATATCGGCAGCTATTGACGCAGCGCCGCATTAACACTTTTAGGTGTAAAGCCCGGCCGCGTCGCTTTTGAATGGAAAAAATGTCGCAAACAGACTACTTATTGGCGATGCCATGCATTGACCCCGCCTGACAAAACGTGCCGAATGGCCAATGAACAAGTCGCAAGCTCGCGCTGAGCCTGCAACCACTCACGAAATGCAGCTAAATAATAAGCTGTGGCATCAGGTATTGATGCGCTTAAGGGAGACGATAATACATGACCTATCTTCAGAAGTTTGACACCAAAATACATGCAAAAGCCGAAAGCTATGCAGCAGAAGCACAAACAGGTCAGCTCTCGCGGCGTGAATTCCTGACCCGTGCCACGGCGCTTGGCGTGACCACCGCCGCCGCTTACGGGCTGCTCGGCCTGCAAAGCCCGGCCATGGCCGCAGGCCACAAATCTGCTGGCGGTACGCTGCGCATGCAGATGGAAACCAAGGCGCTCAAAGACCCCCGTCTTTATGACTGGTCCGAGATGGCCAATTTCAGCCGCGGCTGGCTGGAATATCTGGTTGAGTACAACGCTGACGGCTCTTTGCGCGGCATGTTGCTTGAAAGCTGGGAAGCCAACGGCGATGCCAGCGAATATGTGCTGCATATCCGCCCCGGTGTGACCTGGAACAACGGTGAAGCCTTCACCGCCGCAGATGTGGCGCGCAATATCACCGGCTGGTGCGATACCTCCATTGAGGGCAATTCGATGGCCTCGCGCATGACTTCATTGGTTGATACTGAAACCGGCATCGCCCGCGATGGTGCGATCATCGTGGTTGATGATCTGACAGTGAAGCTGGTGCTGAACAACCCAGATATCTCGACCATCATCTCGATGGCCGATTATCCGTCTGCAATCGTGCATGCCAGCTATGATGGCGGCGACCCGTCGGCCAACCCTGTCGGCACCGGGCCATATCTGCCCGCGCGCAATGATGTTGGTATCAAGCAGATACTGGTGCTCAACGGCGACCACACATGGTGGGGCGCGGACGTTTATGGTGGACCATATCTCGATAGCATTGAGTATATCGACTATGGCACAGACCCTTCCGCTGTTGTGGCCGCGGTAGAGTCAGGCGAGATCGACGCAACATATCAGTCCAACGGCGATTTCATTGATATCTTCGACTCGCTGGGCTGGAACAAGTCTGAAGCAGTAACGGCGGCAACAATCGCCGTGCGTTTTAACCAAGACTCGGCCCCGTATGACAATGTCGAAGTCCGCAAAGCGCTGGCAATGGCGGTCAATAATTCGATCGTGCTTGAGCTGGGATATAATGGTCTTGGCACCACAGCCGAGAACCACCATGTTTGCCCAATTCACCCAGAATATGCTGAGCTGCCACTGAAGATGGTTGATCCTGAAGGCGCAAAAGCAGCGCTTGATGCGGCGGGCTTTGGCGATGAAGAGTTCGAGCTGATTTCGATTGATGATGCTTGGCAGGCCGCAACCTGCGACGCGGTTGCCGCCCAAATCCGCGATGCTGGCATCAACATCGCCCGTACCGTGCTGCCGGGCTCGACCTTTTGGAACGACTGGACCAAATATCCGTTCTCGGCCACCGAGTGGAACATGCGCCCGCTTGGCGTCCAAGTACTCAACTTGGCCTACCGCACCGGGGTTCCGTGGAACGAGAGTGCATTTGCCAACGAAGAGTTCGACACGTTGTTGACCGAGGCCATGGCGCTTAACGACATCGAAGAGCGGCGTGCCGTGATGGCGAAGATCCAAGCGATCATGCAAGATGAAGGCGTGATGATCCAACCATATTGGCGCTCGCTCTACCGCCACTTTGCGCCCCATGTTCAAGATGCGATCATGCATCCTACATTTGAGCACCATCACTATAAGTGGTCGATTTCGACCTAAGACCATTGCTGATACGGGGCGGCGCGGATGCCGCCCCGTATTTTTAGATCTGAGCCCAAACGGGCTGAAATGTCCTGACGGACAAAAGAGCCGCACCAAGCGCGCCATCGGCCAGCCAGGGGGCACCACAGATGCTAAAATTTCTCGCCGGGCGGGTGATCACAATGCTTGTCACGACCTTGTGCCTGACATTCATCGTTTTTATGCTGACCAACCTCGCGCCAAACCTTGAAAAGGTGGCCAAATCTGAGGCTGGGGCGCGCATAACCGACGAAGAGGTCGTATCTTGGCTCGACAAGAACGGCTATGGCAGCCCAATGATAGTGCGCTACGGCGAATGGCTTGGTGTTATCCCCGGCTGGGTGCGCGAAGCCGATGACGGCACCGTCTTTGGCCGCTGCATCGCGCGCGGTACTGACGCCGCCCTCGCCCCGGCCCGCTGCGGTATCTTGCAAGGCGACTGGGGCAGTTCGACTGTATTCAAAACCGATGTTTCAGCCATTGTTGGCCGCTCCCTGGCGCTGACAGGCAAGCTGATGTTCTGGGTGATGATGGTTATGGTGCCCGGCGCGCTGATCATTGGCGTGCTATCGGGCATGCGCGAAGGCTCGCGCACTGACCGCACGCTGTCAGCCGTGTCTATCGTCACCACGGCCACGCCCGAATATGTCTCTGGCGTGGTGTTTATCACCGTGTTTGCCTCCTCCGCCGTTGGCCTAAAATGGTTCAACGGCTCAGCGACCAGCGCCATGGATGACGCGACCTTTGCCAATTTCACCCTGCCAGTGCTGACAATCGCGCTTTACGGCATGGGCTATATTGCCCGCATGACCCGCGCCAGCATGGCCGAGGTAATGACCGCGCAATATATCCGCACGGCCCGGCTCAAAGGCGTGAGCTTTAGCAAGATCATCTTGCGCCACGCCTTGCGCAATGCGCTGATCGCGCCCTTCACCGTGATCATGTTGCAGTTCCCGTGGCTGCTCAACGGCGTGGTGATCGTTGAAACATTGTTTAACTACAAAGGCTTCGGCTGGACGTTGGTACAGGCGGCGGGCAATAATGACATTGAGCTGCTGCTCGGCGTGTCGGTGGTGTCGGTCTTTGTCGTGCTGGTCACGCAGCTGATCTCAGACATTGGCTATGTCTACCTCAACCCACGCATTAGAATATCCTAAAGGGGCGCACAAAACATGGAACCGCTCACTTGGACAGGCACGTTGGGAGTAGCCCTCAACCCAGCCCTCATCTTCAGCCTTCTGGCTCTGGCTTGCAGCATGCTGGTGCTCAGCGTCATTTCCTTCACCGCGCTGCCGCAGGCGGTGGTCGAGCGCGCCACACGTTGGTCGCTCCTTGCCGTGGTCGCCGTGCTGGTCGCCTATGTGCTCGGCGGGTTGCTGATGCCATATGGCAGTGCAGGCATTGTCGGCGCTGTGGCCAAACGCTTCTTGCCGGTTTGGTTGGCGCTGGGCGTCACCTATGCGCTGTCAATCCGCTACAAGTCGCGCCTCGGGTTATACGGCAAACTTTTCGACAGCACTGTCGGCATGATCGGCTTTGGCCTCGTCATGTTTTGGGTCTTCACGGCGCTATCCGTTGGCATATTCGGCCTGATCGCCACCCATGACCCGCTCAGCGCCGTCTCGGGCCTCAAGAACAAAGTGCCCGGCTTCACCATGCCGGGGGCCGAAGAGATGCGCATGGGCGCGCATTACCTTTTGGGCGGCGACAACCTCGCGCGCGACGTGTTCAGCCGCATGGTGCATGGCGCGTGGATTGTGGTCCAAATTGCCCCATTGGCGACGGTCTTCGCCTTCTTGGTTGGCATCACGCTGGGCCTGCCAGCGGGCTATTACGGCGGCAAGCTAGACATCTTCCTCAGCTTCATCGCCAACCTGATCTTGGCCTTCCCGGTCATTTTGCTGTTCTACCTGCTGGTCACGCCAGAAATCATCAAAACCGGCTTGCCTAGCTTCATGGCCATCGTGCTGTTCCTGTTCCCGATCGTGTTCTTCAGCGTGTTGATCAACGCGCGCTACCACACCCAGCCGCGCAAGCTCTGGCCCATGTTGGCGGCCGTCATCGGCGGCCTCGGCATCTTGTATCTCAGCGTCATCAACCAGCCCGGCACTGTGGTCGACTTCCTGCCCGCTTGGCTCGACCTGTTCGATATTCCCGGCGGCTTGCTTGTGGTCTTCGTCTCGGTGGTCTTCGTCAACTCGCCAACCGTGTTTCGTATCGTCCGCGCCCTAACGCTCGACATCAAAACCCGCGACTATGTCGCCGCCGCCCAAACCCGCGGCGAGGGCGCATGGTATGTGATGCTTTGGGAGATCTTGCCCAATGCACGCGGGCCACTGATCGTCGATTTTTGTCTGCGCATTGGCTACACCACCATCCTCCTGGGAACCCTCGGCTTCTTTGGCCTCGGCCTGCCGCCAGAAAGCCCCGACTGGGGCTCAACCATCAACCTTGGGCGACGCTTACTGTCGATCTATCCGCACCCCGCCCTCGTGCCCGCCTTTGCCCTGCTCACTATGGTGCTGGGGCTAAACCTGCTGGCCGACGGGCTGCGCGAAGAAAGCCTGAGGGACTAGTGATATGACGGACACATATGACGGCCCCATCTTAGAAATTGACAATCTGTCGATCTCGTTCTTCACCCGCTCTGCCGAGATCCCGGCGGTGATGGACTTCTCAGCCAGCATAAAACCCGGCGAGGCGCTGGGTCTGGTCGGCGAAAGCGGCTGTGGCAAGTCGACCGTGGCTTTGGGCGTCATGCAAGACCTCGGCGTTAACGGCAAAATCATCAATGGCTCGATCAAGTTCAAAGGCCGCGATCTGTGCACGATGAGCCAAGCCGAGCTACAGGCGATACGTGGCCGCGAGATCGCCATGATCTACCAAGAGCCAATGGCCAGCCTGAACCCGGCAATGAAGGTCGCGGCTCAGCTGATGGAAGTGCCGATGATCCATGACGGTGTCAGCAAGTCTGAGGCCTATGCGCGC
>JAESRD010000391.1 GCA_016764835.1 Paracoccaceae bacterium
CGCCGACTGGCCGGGCCGGGCATCCACGGCGGCGGCCAGCAGCACCGGGTCAGTGCCAGCCCGGTAGCCGTTCTGGGGCTGAAATATTTGCAAGTCGCCGCCCAAAAACGCATCACGCGTCAGGGCATCATCCGCCCAGCTCACTGGCTCAACTCATTTGCCCAAATCTATGCCATTGTCGCGCATGACAACCTCTGCTGCCGCATGGTCACCCGAGCGCACCATTAACCTACGCGGCAATATGCCTATGGACCCATCGAGTATGCTCATGTTTACGTCTAATTCGAAGCAGTCTATACCCTCACCGTCGAGCATGGCTTTTGCAAAGGCTGTGATTGTCGGGTCGGTTGTGCGTAATAATTCTAACATGCCTTTTAGCTAGGGCGCGTTTCTGACTTTGTCGAGTATGTGACGGAAAATTCATGAGCCTTGATATCGCTGTAACAAAACCACATGACGCGCTGGCCGAAGCGCTGAGCGCCGAGCTGCGGGCGGTTAACACCCTGATCCGCGACCGCATGGCGTCTGAGCATGCGCCGCGCATCCCCGAAGTCACCGCGCATCTTATAGAGGCGGGCGGCAAACGCTTGCGGCCCATGCTGACCTTGGCTGCCGCCGGTATTTGCGGCTATGACGGGCCGTTCCACATTCATCTGGCCGCGTCGGTTGAGTTCATTCACACCGCGACATTGCTGCATGATGATGTGGTTGATGAGAGCGCGCAGCGTCGGGGCCGCCCGACAGCTAACCTACTCTGGGACAACACCTCTTCGGTCTTGGTCGGTGATTACCTCTTTGCCCGCTCGTTCCAGCTGACGGTCGAAACAGGTAAACTCAAAGTGCTCGATATTCTGGCCAATGCATCGGCCACAATCGCCGAGGGCGAAGTACTGCAACTGACCGCAGCCCGCAACCTTGAGACCACAGTCGACACCTATATTATGATCGCCCGCGGCAAGACTGCGGCGCTGTTTTCTGCCGCCGCCGAGGCGGGCGCGGTTATCGCCCAAGCCCCAGATACAGTCAGCGCTGCGCTGCATTTATACGGCGACGCATTGGGCGTAGCCTTCCAGATCGTCGATGACCTGCTCGACTATAGCGGCTCGGATGCTATCGGCAAAAACCGGGGCGATGATTTTCGTGAGGGCAAGCTGACCCTGCCGGTGATCTACGCGATCGAGGCAGGCACCACGCAGGAGCGCGCCTTTTGGCAGCGCACCATCGGCCGAGGTAAAGATGAGCCCGCCGATCTTGACGCGGCCATGGCCCTGTTTGCCAAATACGGCACATTAGAGAAAACCCGCGAAGATGCGCTCTACTGGGCCGCCCAAGCGCGTGATGCGCTGAGCGACGTGCCCAAAGGCCCATTGAGCGACATGTTGGCCGGTATCGCCAGCTATGTGGTTGACCGGATCCAATAGGTCGGGAACGTTGCGCTGAGCGCCGCCGCCGCCACCACCGGCTTTGCGGCGAATATGCCCCAACATGTGCTGCCCGAGCCAGACATGCCGCTGGCCGCACAGCCGGGCTGGGCGGCGATGGCGCTAATCACCGGGGCAATCTCTGGGCTGAGCTGGTTGGCCGCTGGCAACATGTCGTTGCGCTGTGCGCGTAGCCATTTGATAAATGTATCAAAATCAGCCCCTTTAGGCAGCGCAGACATCGGCGCGTTCACCTTGCTTTGCATCTGTGCAAACACATCTGGCGTTGCCAAATGAGCGCCGGGATTGACCAGCAGTAGTGCAAAATCCGGCAGTTTTGGCGCTGGCGTCAGCTGCTCGCCAATGCCGCGCATGTGCATCGGTGCGGGCGCCGTAAGGCAAACCGGAATATCAGCGCCAAGCGGGAGTGCCTCGGCGGCGCTGAGCGGCGTCACCTGCCAAAGCGCTGCGGCCATGCGCAAAGCGGCGGCAGCATCAGCCGAGCCGCCGCCGATACCGCCGCCATGCGGCAGATGTTTTTCCAACACAAAATCAGCACCAGCCGTCACGCCGCGCAGCTGGCGCAGCAGAGCGGCGGCTTTGAGCACAAGGTTGCGCCCATCATCCGGCACGTCTGTGCTCTGTGGCCCGATGACGCTTAGCGTCAACCTATCCGAAGCGCTAATCGTCAGCTTGTCGGCTATCGGCGCGAAAACCACCAACGAATCGAGCAGGTGATAGCCGTCGCTGCGCTGGCCGGTGATATGCAGGGTGAGGTTGACCTTGGCGTAAGCTAAATCTTCAGCCATCTGCTTCTTCGGTCAACACAATATCCAGCCCCAGCTCCAGCTTGCGGCGAATGCGGTCTATCTCATCGCTGGGCGGGTCAAGCGACAGGGCGCGTTGCCACTGAAACCGCGCCTCAACCAGCCGTCCGACAGTCCAGTAAACATCGCCCAGATGGTCGTTTATGATCGGGTCAACGGCTTCGAGGCTGACCGCGCGCTCTAGCTGCACCAGCGCCGCATCGGTCTGGTCGAGCTGAAACAGAGCCCAGCCGAGGCTGTCAACAATGGTGCCATCTTGCGGGTCGCGGCGCACGGCGCGCTCGATCATCGCCAAAGCCTCGGTCAGGTTTTCACCGCGCACGACCAAGGAATAGCCGAGGTTATTGAGCACGTTAGGCTGGCCGGGATTGAGCACCAGCGCTTGGCGGTAATCGGCCTCAGCGCCGGGCCAATCATCTAGCCGCTGGCGGGCCACGGCGCGGGTATAATAGATGATCCACGGCTGCTGGTCTTCGCGGTAGAGCGAAAGTGCCAGCGTATAGGCGGCATCGGCGTCTTCAAACCGGCTAAGGCTGCGCAAAGCGTCGCCGAGCGAGGCCTGAATGTCGCCAATGTCAGGATATTGCACTGCCAGAGCGGTCAGCACCTCTGTCGCGCGGGTCGGGTTGGCATTGCGCCTGTAAACCGCCGCGCGGGCGATTTGGGCCGATAGATAGGCCGGGTGGTTTTGTGGCACAGCGCCGTAGGCCAGAAGCGCCAGATCGGCGCGCTCAATGTCCTCATAGATGCGCGCGGTCAGCAGCACCGCATCAGCATGGTTGGGGTTCAGCATCCGTGCCAGTTGGGCAAAGAACAGCGCTTGGTCGCCTTTATCGTCGCCCGCCAGTGATCTGGCGACAGAGAAAAACGCCTCGGCCACGCCCTCTTTTGCAGTGGTGGCTATCGGCGATGCGCTGGGCATATGGGCTGCCAAAGCGGTGCGCAACGCACTGATGGTTTGGTCTGGTGTCTCACCAAAGGAGAGCGCCAGCAAGATCGACGCATCATCCCACCGCCCCAGCTGCGCGAGCAGGTTTACATGGGCAATCACGCCGCGTGTGGTGCGCGGCATGCCCTCTTCGGGGGTGAGCGACAGCAGCGCTTCGGCGGCCTCAGCCTCGCCCGCAACAATCAGCGCCAAGGCTTTGTGATATTTGGCAAAGCCGACCAGACCGGGCCGGGTGGCCAGCGCGTCAAATGTCGCCATCGCCCGCTCGGTCTCGCCAAGGCCAATATCGGCCCAGCCGCGCAACAGCTCGGTTGAGAGCCTGCCAATATCGGGGTTGGCTTCCAACACGTCATGCACCAGCGCCCAGTCAGCGCTGCGCCCGGCCGATGCCGCCTGCACAATGCCGATCAGGGCGCTGTGCCGATCAGTCTGAGTGGCCACTTCAGAGGCGCGGCCAAAGTCGCCGATGGCAATCAGCGATGACAATGCCTGCTCTAATAGCATAATATTGCCGGGGTCTTGTTGGATCAACGAGACCGAATATTGGGCGGCTGTCTCAAAGTCATAGCTCATTGAGGCGGAGCGGGCTGACAGATAGTTGCGCGCATCGATGTCGGCAGTGGCCGGCCCGGTGGCCAAGGCGACGATCAGCGCGAAGTGAGACAGGGTACGTTTTGCCATAGCCAATAATTATCCAATGCTTTGAGCTAGCAAGCTAATGCGTCAGGCCGTGTCGGGCAAGCAAGCTGCCGATCACATATTTGGGTAATTTGGTCCATCGCCGCCCTGAGGCACGTTCCAGGTGATATTTTGCGCCGGGTCTTTGATATCGCAGGTTTTGCAATGCACGCAGTTTTGAAAATTGATCACAAAGCGGGCCTCTTTGCCCTCTTCTTCGACAATTTCATAGACGCCAGCCGGGCAGTAGAGCTGCGCCGGTTCGCCAAATTCGGGCAGGTTTTGTGAAATAGGCAGGCTCGGGTCGGTCAGCTGCAAATGCGCCGGTTGGCTTTCTTCGTGGTTGGTGGCCGAAAACGATACATTGGTCAGCCGGTCAAACGACAAGACCCCGTCTGGCTTGTCATATTTAATCTTGTTATGTTTGGATGCAGGTTCAGTCGCCTGCGCATCGGTCTTGCCGTGGCGCAAAGTGCCAAACAGGCTAAAGCCCAGCAGCGTTTGGCACCACATGTCAAAACCGCCAAGCCCCAACCCGCCTAGAAGCGGGCCAAAGCGGGCGTTAAGCGGCGCGACATTGCGCACCGGCTTAAGGTCTTTGCCAATCGGCCCGTCGCGCAAGTCAGCGTCATAGGTTTCCAAAATATCGCCAGAGCGCCCGGCCTTTACCGCCTTATGCGCAGCCTCAGCCGCAGCAATGCCCGACAGCATCGCATTATGGTTGCCCTTAATTCGCGGCAGGTTGACCAGCCCAGCGGCGCAGCCCAGCAGCGCCCCGCCCGGAAACGCCGCCTGCGGGATAGATTGATAGCCGCCCTTGGTGACCACGCGTGCACCGTAAGCCACCCGTTTTCCACCCTTGAGCACCTCGGCAATCGCCGGATGATGCTTGAACTTCTGGAACTCCATATAGGGCGACAAATACGGGTTTTTGTAATTGAGATCGACGATGAAGCCGACATAGACCTGATTGTTATCAATATGGTACATGAAGGAGCCGCCAGATTGGCTCCAGCCAAGTGGCCAGCCCATTGTGTGCAGCACAAGGCCCTCATCATGGGCGGCGGGCGTGACTTCCCAAATCTCTTTCATGCCGAGGCCAAACTTCTGAACATCGGTGTTCTCATCAAGCTTAAACTTGGCGATCACTTGCTTAGACAGCGAGCCGCGCGCGCCTTCGCCCAGCAGCACATATTTGCCCAACAGCTCCATGCCCGGCTCATAGTTCGGCCCCAGTGTGCCGTCGGCATTTTTGCCAAACTCACCGGCAACAACGCCAGCGACTTGGCCGTCCTCGCCCCAAACAATCTCGGAACAGGCCATGCCGGGGAAGATCTCAACACCAAGCTCTTCGGCCTGCTCAGCGAGCCACCGGCAAACATTGCTCATTGAGACAATGTAATTGCCGTGGTTGCTCATCAGCGGCGGCATCAAAAAGTTCGGTATCCGCAGCTTGCCCGCTGGCCCGAGCATATAGAACCGGTCTTTCTTTACCGGCACAGTGATCGGCGCGCCCATGTCGCGCCAATTTGGCAGCAAAGCGTCCAGCCCCACAGGGTCAAGCACCGCGCCAGACAGAATATGTGCGCCCGGCTCTGAGCCTTTCTCAAGCACCACGACTTCAAAGTCTGGGTCAAGCTGTTTGAGCCTGATTGCAGCGGCCAGCCCGGCAGGGCCAGCGCCCACGATAACGGCATCATATTCCATTTTCTCGCGTTCAGGCTGCATGGCATGTCTCTTTCTTGAACCGGGTTGTAATAATCTTGCGTAGCGCAGCTTGGCAGCTTGGGCAATCCGAGCCTGCGGGTAAATCAGCATTTACCTTGAGCAAAAGATTGCCTGTTAGGGCTAACTGGGCCGAGAGGTGCACAACATTTCCCCTCGTTGGCCGGTAATGGCTCATCTCGCAGCTTAGGCTACTTGACTTTCAGCCCTTGCATTAGGCTATGAACACGCGGATCATTGCCAATCCCCGTATGTGGGTTACGATTGTGCTGACCAAGACCGAAGTAAAGAATGAAGCAAAGAGAAAGACGCGCTTGATGGAAAAGATCCCCATGACCCGCCCCGGATTCGACAAGCTGGATGCTGAGCTAAAACAGCTCAAATCTGTTGAGCGTCCGGCAATTATCCGTGCCATCGCCGAAGCGCGTGCGCATGGCGACCTGTCAGAGAATGCCGAATATCATTCCGCCAAAGAAAAACAGTCTTTCATTGAAGGCCGCGTCAAAGAGCTGGAAGCCGTGATCTCGCTGGCCGATGTGATTGATCTGACCAAACTCAAAGGCTCTATCAAGTTTGGGGCGCGGGTTGAGTTGGTGGACGAAGACACTGACGAGGAGAAGAACTTTCAGCTTGTTGGCGAATATGAGGCCAATATCGAGGCTGGTTTGCTCAACATCAAATCACCGTTGGCGCGGGCTTTGATTGGCAAGGAAGACGGCGACAGTGTTGAAGTGCGCACCCCCGGCGGTGTGCGTAGCTATGAGATATTAAAGGTCAGCTTTAGCTAATGGAGCAAGAGCCCGGCACTGCGCGCCCCGCGGCACCCACCGCGCCGCCGGTCTCTGTGACACCGGGTCCAGTGGCCAAAGCGCCGATGACAAAGCGCGGCGGGCTGGATGTAACATCGCCGCCATCGCGTGAGGGCATCACCCCGGCCGAGATCATTACCATTGTGCTCAGCGGCATCTGGCTGCTGGCCACGGCGATCTACTTTTGGTTTCTGCCACCGGTTGGCAGCGACGGCCAGTCACTGCAATTCGTCATGACTGTTATGGCCATCTTCTTGCCGGTGGCTGTCATTTGGGTCGCGGCGGCGGCGTCGCGCTCGGCCCGGATCGTGCGCGAAGAATCGCGGCGTTTGCAGGCGGCTGTTGATGGGCTGCGCAACACCTACTTAGAAGACCGCAAACGGGCGCTGGCGGTTGAACAGGCCGGGCGGGCAGCACCTCTGTCAGAGCAGCGGCCCAGCCGTGGTTCAGAAACAGTCGTGGCGACATTTTCCTCGTCGCGGGCAGCGGCCCGCCCCAAGGCCCGCCCCGTCGCTTTGCCCAAAGCCCTGTCTGACCAGCCGACTTTGGCGCTGGGCACTACGGCCGAAGAAATCAGCCCGCCTTTGGCGCGGCATGACTTTTTGCAGGCGATCAATTTTCCCGATAACGAGAATGACGAAGACGGCTTTGCCGCTCTGCGCCGCGCGCTCAAAGACCGCAATGCACGCCAGCTTATTCAGGCCAGCCAAGATGTGCTGACCCTGCTCAGCCAAGACGGCATCTATATGGATGACCTGACGCCTGACCATGCCCGCCCCGAAGTCTGGCGCAGCTTTGCCAAGGGTGAACGCGGCCGTCCGGTGGCCGCACTTGGCGGCGTGCGTGACCGCTCCTGTCTGGCACTGATATCGGGCCGCATGCGCGAAGACACCATTTTTCGCGATGCGGCCTACCACTTTTTGCGGCTGTTCGATAATGCGCTGATCTCGTTCGAGATGGACGCCAGCGACGAAGAGCTGGAGCTGCTATCGCAAACCCGCACCGCGCGCGCATTCATGCTGATCGGCCGGGTCAGCGGCACGTTTGACTAGCCCAAACTGCGCGTTACGCTCATTTAGCCCAGCTTGCGCACCATCGTCGTGGCACTGCGAAAGCCAAACACAAAGCGAAACATGCCGCTTTGCGATGTCTTGCCCGCCACAAAACCCTGCCGCTCATAAAGTGCGCGGGCGCGGGCATTATTGTCGATCACATCAAGCCTGATCTCGCTGTATCCGCGGGCGGGGCCTGATCAGCGACCGCATCAAGCAGCAAGGTGCCAACACCCATGCCGCGCGCCGCAGCCGACACGCAGATGCCGTCGAGCAGAAATCGCTCATTATCGACCTCGCGCTCTAATAAAGCCAACAGCCCAATCCGCCACAGCCCCCCCGGCCAGCCATAATGCGCCGCCA
>JAESRD010000392.1 GCA_016764835.1 Paracoccaceae bacterium
AGCGACAGCTCACCGTGCATAAGACAGCGCGGAAACGGTCGCCACGGCCCGGTAATGACGCTGCGCTCGGGGCGGTCGAACAGGAACGTGTTATGCACAACGCCAATGCCCGATTGCACATCATCAAGCCTGTGGCCCGGATAGGCCCCCCAAGGGCATTTGCTCATGGCAAACCCAATGCCAGACCATGCGTTAATCGCGATCATGCCGTAATGGAGCGTGGCAATGATCTCTTCGAACCGGCGCTTGCCTATTTTGCGGATCGTTGCCGGGTGGATCAAGATATTTGCGCCGAGTGTGCCGTGCAGCCGGGTATTGGCAAAGGCGATGGCTGCTTCCAAATACGCTGCCGGGTCGGGTTGAGAAATGCGGTATGTGCTGAGGGCAGGGGCGAAGATCTCAGTATTGTAGTAATAGCTGGCCTCGGTGTTGGTCACATCGGCTACAAGAATATCAGGCCCGGTTTGGCGGGCAATACGGGTGATGCTTTCGGCGTTCTCGGCGAAAGTTTCTAACCGTTCGCCAGCACCCGGATAGTAAGCTGGTCGGGCAGCGGTGGCCAGCACGCCGGTCACCGCATCCATCAACGCCTCAGTTTTGTTCCAGCCCTCTGGCAAGATCAGCATCTGACAGGCAATGCAATTAAACCCCGAATTGTGCAATTTTTGCGTGGCAATATGTTCTGCCTGAAACGCGATATCGGCGGCGGACCACGGGCCGGGCACCACGATTGTCGGGCAAACCGCGCCGAGTTCTGATGTTATCCGGCGGGTGTTGATCGGCGTGCCTGCGGCCTTGTTGGCCCGCCCGGTTTCGCCCGGCCCCCAGATGATCGCGTCATGCGTCGCCTCAGAGCCGGTAATATGCAGCTCATCAACCAAAGGATGCGTGGCCAAATAAGCACCAGTTTCGCCGCCGCCAGTAACGATCCGCAGCGCATTACGCGTGATCAACGGGGCCAGAGCGCTGCGCAAAATATCAGCCAGATAGTCGTTTACCGGGTTCATTTTGAGCAGCACCACTTGGTGCGCGGTGAACAGTTTGTGCAAACAATCCAGCGGTGCGATTGACGAGATATTACCCGCGCCAAGCACCAGCGCCACCTTGCCTTTGCGCATCTCCGGGGGCTGCGCGTAGCAATTGGCCGTGTTGGCCGCAAGGTCACTCACCCCGTCCTGCATCCAAACTTCAGCCGTGATGCCAGACAATATAATCCGGTCGAGCGCGTTTTGCGGGGTGACGCGCACCGCCAGCTGGCCGGTCACGGTGGTACGGGTTTTTAGCCGGTTGAGGAAACGCTTGCCTTCCATCTGGCCCAGCGTTTTGCGCAGCTCATTGCAGACCTGCATCAGAGCATATGGCCCTGACAGCCATTCCTCGCCCACCAGCGGCGAGCCATCGGGGATACGTTTATGACGCGCCGCAGTCTCGGCCCACATTGCCGCCACCGGCATTAGCGCCGTCTTAACCTCAAGCAAAACCGCCCGACGCTCGGCGATACTGGTCCGCGCCCAAGCCTCTTTGCCGTCAGTCAAGGTATGCAGATCAGCGTCTAGGGCGGCTTGCTCCATATCAGGCATCTTTCACCAGCACGTCGCCGTACTGGTCGCGCAGTTTATTTTTGAGCACTTTGCCGGTGGCCCCCATTGGCAGTTTGGTCACAAATATCACCCGATCAGGCACCTGCCATTTGGCGACTTTGCCCTCATATGAGGCAAGCAGCCCGGCCTCGGTCACATCAGCGCCTTCGACCTTTACCGCCAAGATAACCGGGCGCTCGCCCCATTTATCATGATGTGCGGCAATGGCGGCGGCATTGGCAATGCCCACATGGGCAATGGCGATATTCTCCAGCTCAACGGTCGAGATCCACTCACCGCCAGATTTGATAATATCCTTTGAGCGGTCGCGGATGGTCATGTAACCGTCTGCGTCAATTGTCGCAATATCGCCGGTATCAAACCAACCGTCCTCGGTCAGCGCGCTCTCGTCTTGGCCAAAATAACTGGCAGCAATCCAATGGCCCCGGATTTGCAGATTGCCCTGCGTGGCGCCGTCATGCGCCACCGCAGCGCTGGCCTCGCCAACCAAACGCAGCTCAACGCCAAATAGTGGGCGGCCTTGGCCGCGGCGAAGTGCTGCCTGTTCGTCGTGGCTGAGTGCGGCGTGCTTTTGCAGCAGTTGGTTGATCGTGCCGAGCGGGCTGGTCTCGGTCATGCCCCAAGCATGGATCAGCTCCACACCGTATTTGTCGCGAAATGTCGGGATCAGTGACGGCGGCAGCGCCGAGCCGCCAACGACAGTGCGGGTCAGGCTGGGCGCTTTTGAGCCGCTGGCCTCAAGCGCGGCCAGCAGCCCCATCCAGATAGTCGGCACACCGAGGGCAAGGGTAACTGCCTCGCGGTCGATCAACTCAACTAGACTTTTGCCATCAAGCCCCGGGCCAGGTAGGATCAGTTTGCAGCCGGTCATGGCGGCAATATACGGCACGCCCCATGCGTTGACATGGAACATTGGCACAACGGGAAGGACAGTGTCTTTGGCCGATATTGCCAGCCCGTCTGGCTGATTGCCGCCGAGCGCATGCAGCACGGTTGAGCGGTGCGTATAGAGCACACCTTTGGGGTGGCCGGTGGTGCCCGACGTGTAGCACAGGCTCGACGGGGTGGTCTCATCAAGCGCGGGCCAGTCATAATCTGCGTCGCCCGTGGCAATTAGGTCGTCGTAGAACAATAGACCGCCAAGCATGGCGGTGGCCTCTTCGTCGCGCCCCGATAGCAGCACCACATGTTTCACACTCTTGAAATGTGCGCCGAGTTTGACCGCGAAACCGAGGAAGGTTTTGTCCAAGAACAAGATCTTATCGGCGGCATCATTGACGATATAGATCAGCTGCTCAGGCGTCAGCCGCGGGTTGATCGTATGGCAGACCATGCCGCCGCCCGACACGCCAAAGTAAACCTCAAGATGGCGATGATTATTCCAAGCAATGGTCGCACAGCGGTCGCCCGCGCCTATGCCCAGCTTGCCAAGCGCAGAGGCCAACTGCCTGGCATTGGCGGCAACCTCGCCCCAATTGCTACGATCAATGCCACCGCTGGTCTCAACTGAGATCACCTCGGCGCGCGCGTGATACCGTGCGGCATGGTCAATGATTGAGCCAATGGTGAGGGGCTGATGCATAATCGTCGGGGACATTTCAGTGCTCCTGTACTCCCAGTGCCGCTGCGGCTGTTAAGCAATGGTGGGCGTATAGGCGCCAAAATCAACAGTTAAATTGGCTTGGGGCAGGGCAGGTTGGGCTGTGTCAAAGGCCCAGCGGCGCAATTTTGTGGTGTCAATGAATAGAGAAACCGCCAAACGACGAAAGGCCGCCTCGGGGGCGACGTCATCGTAACCAAATGTGATTGTTGGTTTATTTGGAGCGGGCGAAGAGATTCGAACTCTCGACATCTTCGTTGGCAACGAAGTGCTCTACCACTGAGCTACGCCCGCCTCCTTTGGTCCGGCTCAAATATGCCCAGTTGCGCGCCCCTGCAAGGACAAAATGCCAGCATATGCGAAATAGTCTGCCTAATTTTTGCAACTTACCAATACAGGCCCAAAATGGCCGGGATTAAGGCTCATCTTGGCTGTTTTCGTCCTGCTCAGCCATGCGGGCAATCGCGCGTGATTTGCGCGCTAGATTCAGCGCCTCAACCCCACCGCCAAAGACCATAGCCGCATAGATAAAGCCGCGTTCAATATGGTGATGAAAGCCGTCAGCAATCGGCGCCATGCCGACCATGACTAGGAAAGAAAGCGCCAGCATTTTGGTTGACGGGTGTTTGTGAATGAAATTGGCGATCGGGTCAGAGGCGGCGATCATAACCACGGTTGAGATGATAATAGCAGCGGCCATGACCGCAACCACATCGGCAATGCCGATGGCGGTGATGATGGAATCGATAGAGAAAACAATGTTGAGCAACATGATCTGAATAATAGCCGAGGTCATGCCGAGTGCTGATTTGTTCTCTGTCTGATTGTGCAGCCCTTCAACTTCGGCGAAGATTTCGGTCGAGGCTTTGTAGAGCAAGAACAGCCCGCCCAGCAGCATCAATATATCGCGCCATGACAGCCCAAAACCCGCGACATGGATCACCGGTTCTTCCATCTGCGCGATCACGGCAATGCCCAAGAGCAAGACCAGCCGCAAAACCAGCGCGCCGATCAGACCAATGGATTGGGCGCGGCGGCGGTCTTCTGCGCGCACCCGGCTTGAGATAATCGAAATGAAGATGACATTATCAACGCCGAGCACGATCTCAAGGATGGTCAGCGTGATGAACGAGGCCCAAATGGCCGGATCAGACAGGAGTGCGAGCATTAAAACACCAGTTTCGCTAGGGCTACGGTGCTCACAATCGCGCATTGCACAGGGCTTGCCAAGTAGATGGGGCTTGCCAAGTAGATGGGGCTTGCCAAGTGGTTCGGACTTGCCAAACGTTTGAACAGGCCCGGTGGCAAATGCCGCCCGAGCCCCTCAGCCTATTCCATCTCGATCAACAGGTCTTTGGCATCAATCTGCGACCCCGCGCCAACATGCACCGCCTTGACCACGCCGTCGCGCTCGGCGTGAATGCCGGTTTCCATCTTCATCGCCTCGATCGTCAGCAACAGATCACCGTCTTTGACCGGTTTGCCAACAACCGCACCAATGGTGGCGACAACGCCGGGCATTGGCGCGCCAATATGCTTGGGGTTGCCAGCCTCGGCCTTTGGCATTTGCACCTTGGTGCTCTGCACTTTGCGGTTTGGCACCCGCACGGTGCGCGGCTGGCCATTTAGCTCAAAGAACACCCGCACTTCGCCGTCTTCATTGGTCTCGCTGACCGCTTGAAGCCGGATCTCAAGCGTCTTGCCGGGGTCGATCTCGGCCGATATCTCTTCGCCGGGATCCATGCCGTAAAAGAAGGTCCGTGTTGGCAATGTCCGCACCGGCCCGTAGGTCTGGTGGCGGTTCATATAATCGGTGAAGACCTTTGGATACATCAGGTAGCCGTTCATGTCCTCGGTATCGATTGCTTGGTCTTCGAACTGTGCGACCAGCTCAGCCAGCGTCGCCTCAAGATCCGCCGGGGGCAGGTGCTTGCCGGGCCGGTCTGTCATGGGCTTCTCGCCCTTAAGCACCTTCTTTTGCAACGCTTTGGGCCAGCCGCCGGGAGGCTGGCCAAGGTTGCCGCGCATCATGTCTACCACGCTGTCAGGGAAGGCCAGATCAGTATCTTTGTCCTCAACCTGCGCCCGGGTCAGCCCTTGGCTGACCATCATCAACGCCATATCGCCAACAACTTTTGACGACGGTGTTACTTTGACAATATCGCCAAACATCTGGTTCACATCAGCATAGGTCTGGGCCACCTCATGCCAGCGCTCCTCTAACCCCAGCGAGCGGGCTTGGGCGCGCAGGTTGGTAAACTGACCGCCGGGCATCTCATGCAGGTAAACTTCAGAGGCCGGGGCCTGAAGCCCGCTTTCAAACGCCGTGTATTGGCCGCGCACCTGCTCCCAATAGTTTGAAATCTCGCGGATCGCGGCGATATCAAGCCCGGTTTCGCGGTCAGTATGGGTCATCGATTCGACGATAGAGCCAAGCGTAGGCTGCGATGTATTACCCGAAAAGCTATCCATCGCCGCATCAACCGCATCAACCCCCGCCGCACTGGCCGCCAAAATGGTCGAGATCGCCGCACCAGATGTATCATGGGTGTGGAAGTGGATCGGCAGACCGACCTCTTCCTTGAGCGCTTTAATCAGCGGGCCAGCGGCCGAGGCTTTCAGCAGCCCGGCCATGTCTTTGAGGCCAAGAATATGCGCGCCAGCGGCCTTTAGCTCTTTGGCGGTTTTCACATAATATTTGAGATCATATTTGGCCCGATCAGGGTCGAGAATATCGCCGGTATAACAAACAGTGCCTTCGCAAACCTTGTCAGCCTCAAGCACCGCATCCATAGCCACGCGCATGTTTTCAACCCAGTTGAGGCTGTCAAATACCCGAAACACATCAACGCCAGAGGTTGCCGCCTGGGCCACAAAGCTCTGCACAACATTGTCCGGGTAGTTGGTATAGCCAACCCCGTTTGAGGCGCGCAGTAACATCTGGGTCATGATGTTTGGCATGGCGGCACGAATATCGCGCAACCGTTGCCACGGGCATTCTTGCAAGAACCGGTATGCCACATCAAATGTCGCCCCGCCCCAGCACTCCACACTGAACAGGTCAGACATCTTTTCGGCGTAAGCTGGGGCTGCTTTGATCATGTCGATCGAACGCATCCGTGTGGCCAGCAAAGACTGGTGGCCGTCGCGCATTGTCGTGTCTGTCACCAACAAATGTGGCTGTGCCAGCATCCAGTCTGCCACGGCTTGCGGGCCTTTGGTGTCGAGCAATTGGCGGGTGCCTTTGGGCGGGTTGACCGAAACTTTAACCGGCGGGCGCGGTGCTTTGGCCTCGGCATGGGGCAGGGGCCTGCCTTCGGTCTCTGGGTGACCATCGACGGTTATG
>JAESRD010000001.1 GCA_016764835.1 Paracoccaceae bacterium
CGGTAACGATTACGATGAACCAGAAATCCTCCGTTAGCTAAGCCTCAATTCTGTCCCACAGGTGCTGATGTCAGACAGTCTCGACTGGCCGTGGTCACTTTTGGTGGCGCCTATGCAGTCTTGGCCTATATGGCCCAAGTTGTCGTTGCCGATTTCGGCTGGTTGACCCCTGACCAAATGCTCGACGGGCTGGGCCTGGCCGAGACCACGCCGGGGCCGCTAATCTTGGTGACGCAATTCGTAGGCTTCATGGCCGGATTTCAAACGGGTGGCTATGGGCTGGCAATTGCAGGTGGTTTGGTCGCTCTTTGGGCGACCTTTGTGCCGTGTTTTTTGTCGATATTCACCGGCGCGCCATACATTGAGTGGATATCAGCGCAACCGAGGCTGAACGGTGCTTTACGGGCGATCACGGCGGCGGTTGTTGGCGTGATCTTGAACCTTTCAGTCTGGTTTGGCCTGCATGTTTTGTTCGGCAACGCCGCGTTGGACTTGCGCGGGCCATTTACCATTTGGACACCCGAGCTTGCCTCGCTCGATCGGCAAGCGCTGGTTCTGGCCTGCATCTCGGGGTTGCTGCTGATGCGGTTGCATCTTGGCATCGGCTGGGTTTTAGCGATTTGCGCCGCTTTGGCTTGGGGCTTTTCAGCTTTATTCTAATGGTTTGTCGGATTGGCCCAACAATGCAATATTTGATGCGACAATAATTGAAAGGCCCCATTATGAGCGCACCAAATTTTGGCCTAGACGGCAAACAAGCGTTGGTCACAGGGGCGGGGCGCGGAATAGGCCGGGCAATCGCGCTGGCATATGGCGCATCGGGGGCGGCGGTGACGCTTTGTGCGCGGTCGGGTGATGAGATTGCGGCGGTGACCGATGAAATCCGCGCGGCGGGCGGCGCGGCTGTCGCCATGGTCGCGGATGTGACCGACTTGGGCGGGTTTGCCCAGTTGATCGCGGCACAGCCCGCGTTTGACATTTTTGTCAATAATGCTGGAACCAATCGACCTATGCCGGTGAGTGAGGTCACTGAGGCCGATTACACAGCCATTTTCGACCTCAACGTCAAGGCAGCGATCTTTGCCGCGCAAGCCGTGTCAGCGCAGATGCTGAGCGCCGGCACCCCCGGCTCAATCATCAATATGTCATCGCAGCTGGGCCATGTAGGCGCGGCAAATCGCGGGCTTTATTGCGCGTCCAAATGGGCGATTGAGGGCTTTACCAAAGCGCTGGCGATTGAGCTGGGGCCGCATAAAATAAGGGTGAACACTATCTGCCCCACCTTTATTGAAACGCCGTTGACCAAACCGTATTTTGAAGATGAGAGCTTTCGCCAAGCAGTCTTGGCCAAGATCAAATTGGGCCGGATCGGTCAGGTGAGCGATATCACCGGCGCTGCCGTGTTTCTGGCCTCTGATGCATCAAGCTTGATGACAGGCAGCGCGCTGATGCTTGATGGCGGCTGGACGGCAGAGTGAAACTCACTTGGTGCTTGTCATTTTCTCGGGCAAGGCCCGCAAAACGGCATCAACAAACGTGACCGAATGGTCAAAATGACCGTTGCGCAAAAAGCTGACGGTCTGGATGATGACCATCGGGTTCATCATCATCAGCGTATGGGTGACGGGCAGCGTGATGTGGTCGGTCATGCCCTCTACTCGGGTCGATTCGACCGAGACTGTGCCGTCATCTTCGCCCTCGATCACGCTAGAGAAAAACGGGTTGATCGATCTGCGGCCGGCGATCACGCCCAGCTCAAAACCAACAGCCCCGAGCCGGTTGGGGAAGCTGCCGGCGTCTATGCCAAGCTGGTGGCTGGCGGGGCCACCAACATATTTAAACGCGGCCCAGTTGTTGTACTCGGCCACCACGGGCGAGCCTTTGTTTGGCGGCCCATCATCACCACCCGGCCAAGGTTTGGCAGCTGGTTCTGCGCCAGCCAAGCACGGGTTAGAATGCCGCCCAACGAATGGGTGACGAAGTTGATCTTGCGGTCACCACACTGGGCCACAGCGTCGCTGACATGCGGAATAAGCGCCTCAATTGGCGCCTCAGTTGACGGATAGGGATGGTTGACCACGTGAAAGCCAACATAGCGCAGCACTTCTTGCAGCACCAACAGCGATTTTTCAGTGCGGGTTAGCCCGTGCAACAAGACCACCGCCTCGTTCTCGACACTGCCTTGCGGCACTGACAACATGTCATGCACCAAAGTGTGCAATGTTGATAATGGCTTTTTCACGGGTGGAGACCTTTCTACTGATTAACCGGCGGGTCGCAAAACGGAACGCCTGCCTTATAGCGCATGCAAATACCGAGAGCGAGGCGCAGACATTTGGCCAGCCAAACCGCGATCTTGGCTTAGAAATGGCCCCAAAAAGCCGGATGATAGGGGCCAAAGCCCCGCCCTGCTGCAAAGAATCACCGCGCCGATACTTGTAGCTGGACGCAAACAATAAATGGTGTTGAGCGCTATGATTCCAGTCAAAGAATTTGCGTAAAAATCCTGTTAACAGATGCGGCAAGTATGGGTGCGCTTGGGTGGCGTGCTTTTCTATTTGGGGGGGGCTGCATTGAGACTTAAAGATTACAACAAGGTTGAAAGTGCTGCCAATCTGAGCCGTGGCGAAGTTGGCCGACTGGGCACGGCAATATTATTTATAGTGGCCGTCATTATCTATACGGGCATGAAATATTCCCATTTAGAACAATCCTATATGCTGATCGCCGCTGCGGTAATCGGTGCCTATATGGCAATGAATATTGGCGCTAATGATGTGGCCAATAATGTGGGCCCGGCCGTGGGCTCGCTGGCGATGAGCATGACAATGGCGATTTTGATCGCTGCCGTTTTTGAGGCTGCTGGCGCGATTTTGGCCGGGGGCGAGGTGGTATCGACGGTCAAAAAGGGCATTATTGACCCGGCTGATATTGGCAACCCGGATGTTTTTGTTTGGGTGATGATGGGCGCGCTTTTGGGCGCGGCGATTTGGCTCAATTTGGCGACATGGCTGGGCGCGCCGGTTTCGACCACACATTCAATTGTTGGCGGCGTTATGGGCGCAGGCATTGCCTCTAGCGGTTGGGATATCGTCAACTGGGATGCGATGCTTTTGATCGCCTCTTCATGGGTCATATCGCCGGTGGTTGGCGGGCTAATTGCGGCGTTTACGCTCTATATGCTCAAGAAGTCGGTGTTCTTTAAACCCGACCCGATCGAGGCCGCCAAGAAGGTCGTGCCGATTATGATCGGGGCGATGGGTTTTGCCTTTACCTCCTATATTGCGCTCAAGGGCATTAAACATCTGGTTAAAATCTCGTTCCCCATGGCGCTGTTGTTGGGGCTGGCGGCTGGGGTTTTGATCTACCTGATCGCCAAGCCGATTATTGCCAAAAAAGCGCCATATCTGACACCGGACCGCGACGGGGTGAACCGGCTGTTTACCATTCCGCTGATTTTTGCGGCTGCTTTGCTGAGCTTTGCACATGGGGCCAATGACGTGGCCAATGCAGTCGGCCCTTTGGCCGGGATCGTCGATATTCTGAGCGCCAGTGACGGCGATGCCGAAGGGGCTGTAAAGGTGGCAATTCCACTTTGGGTCATGGGCATCGGCGCGATTGGCATCTCTATTGGGTTGGCGCTTTACGGCCCCAAACTCATCCGTACTGTTGGCTCTGAGATCACCGAGCTTGACCGGTCGCGCGCGTTTTGTATTGCGCTGGCGGCGGCCATTACCGTGATTGTGGCCAGCCAGATGGGGCTGCCAATCAGCTCTACCCATGTCGCCTTGGGCGGTGTGTTTGGTGTGGGTTTCTTGCGCGAATTTCTTGAAAAACGCTTGGGCCAGGTGGTCGAAACGGTGATCCAGTCGCATCAAGGCGAGGCTGATTTTGAGGAAGTCGAACAGGTTCTCTACGCGTTTCGCAATGCACCGCCCGAAGATAAGAAACGTATCTTGGACGAACTAAAGAAGATGGGTTCGCAGGCCTGTATCACCGCCGCACAGCGCAAAGAGCTGAGCAAGGCGTTGAAACGACAGCTGGTAAAGCGCTCCTCCTTACTCAAAATCGTCTCGGCTTGGATCATTACGGTGCCGGTTTCGGCGGGCATGGCGGCGATCTTTTACTTCGCGCTGCGCGGGATGATGCTGCCTTAGATGCGCCGAATATTCAAAAAAACCCTGCTGCCGGTTGTGCTGGCGATTTTGATCCTTGGCTTCTGGCTGAGCCCAGATTTTCAGCAGATTGCGGCAGGGGTTGCTATCTTTTTGTTTGGCATGTTGATGCTGGAAGATGGGTTTAACCAGTTTAGCGGCGGGTTTTTAGAGCAGCTGTTGAAGCGCGTCACGGGCTCTACTTTTAAGTCGCTGTCTTTTGGGGTGCTCAGCACGACGATTATGCAATCTTCGTCGCTGGTCTCGATCATTGCTATCTCGTTTCTCAGCGCCGGGCTTATCTCGCTTGCCGCCGGGGTTGGCATTATATTTGGCGCTAATATAGGCACCACGACCGGCGCCTGGCTGGTGGCTGGCTTTGGCCTAAAGGTCAAAATTTCGGCCTATGCAATGCCAATGCTGGCGCTCGGCATCGTGCTGGTTTTTCAGCGATCAAAATACCTTAAGGGCATCGGCTATGTCCTTGCTGGGCTTGGGTTTTTGTTCCTTGGCATCCACCATATGAAAGAGGGTTTTGAAACCTTCAAAGACCAGTTTGACCTGACCCGCTATGCCATGACCGGCTTTTGGGGGCTTGTCGTTTATATGCTTGTCGGCGCGGCGGCGACGGTTGTTATGCAATCGAGCCATGCGACGATGGTGCTGATTATCACGGCGCTTGCCTCTGGTCAGATCTCGTATGAAAACGCGCTGGCGCTGGCCATCGGTGCAAATATCGGCACAACGATCACCGCCATTATCGGCTCAATGACCGCCAATTATCAGGGAAAACGGCTGGCTTTGGCGCATTTGGTGTTCAACCTTGTCACCGCTGGGGCCGCTCTATTGCTGATCTCGCCTATCCGTGATGCGGTTGATTGGATCAGCGCCGGGGTTGGCATTGGCGCTGAGGATTATGCTCTTAAGCTGGCGGTGTTTCATACTATTTTTAATGTGTTGGGCGTCGCTCTTATGCTGCCGATGATGAAACGGTTGATTGCGTTTCTTGAACGCACCATCCCTGACGCCGTGCCGGACGTGTCGCAGCCGCTCTATATCGGCGCTGCCGTTGGCGGCTTTCCGGCCACTATTGAGCTGGCCTTGCGCAAAGAGGTGGCGCATCTGCATGAGAACGCCATTGAGCTGATCGTCCATGCGCTCAACCTGCACCGGCATGAGCTGTTTGCGGCAAAAGATATCGAGGCCTATGTCGCCGCATCGCGCGAAACTTTCGATATTGATGTGGACCTCGCTTACGAGCAGCGGATCAAGGTTCTTTACTCAAAAATCCTCGAATTCATGACCACCTCACTGACAGGCGATATGTCGGAATCGACGGTCAAAACCCTGCATCATCTGCGCCGATCGGCCGAAGAAATGGTCCGGGCGGTGAAGGAGGTGAAACACTTGCGGGCCAATACATCGCATTTCACCGGCGCCGAGCATGGTGAAATTACCCGGCTTTATAACCGTATTCGCACCGAATTGGCGCGCATGGTGGTTGAGGCCAATAAGATGGCCAATGCTGACCCTGATATCCGCAGCTCGCTCTGGCTAGAGCAAGAGCGGACGCGGGTAAAGCAGATTAAGGCCGAGTTGGGCGACTATGTTGAAGGGTTGATGATTGCCAAGGAATTGACTGGGCCCGAGGCCACATCGTTTTTGAACGACGCCTCATATGGCTACGGGGCAATGAAGGGTATTATCGACGCAACCCGGTTTTTATACTCAGAATATCAGGGGCCAATGGCCGAAATTGAACGGATCTTGGCGGCAGATGATGATGATGAGCACAGCGCAGATGCAGCGCCGTCGTGAAACTGTCGCATTGGTCTGAAATAATATTTCGATATGCAAGGAGCGCAAGATCATGGGGCTAAACGGCATTGTTGAGCGGCTGGACAAGTATCAAAAACGTGTGGCATCTGGCAGGGCAGAGAAAATTAAGCCACACCATATTCAAAAAGCGATTGAAAAGCTGACAGCAAAAGAGGTTGAATTGGTGGCCGAGTTGGCGGGGGTGACCAAGCCCAGCAAACGCTTGCGATTTGAGGAAAAAATCTCAATGATCCAAAAACAAGTTGAGCGGGCCAAATGGTTGGCTCAGCAAATCTGAGCAGTTAGGCTGCTGGCCGCGCAGGCCCGCGCCACAGCGTGAACAGACCCGAAAGCACCACCAGCCCGGCGCCAATAAACGTCGCATTGCTAAGCTGCTCGCCAAACACGAACACGCCCAGAGCAATGCCGAATAGCAGGCGCGAATAGCGAAACGGGGTGACGGCAGAAACAGCACCCGTGCGCATGGCTTTCATCAGACAAGAATAGGCGCTAACACCCGCCAGAATGGCCAAAGCCAGATACAAAGATATCGTCAGATTTGGCCACAAGAACCCCTGCCCGTCCCATAAAGAATAGAACAGCCCAGCCACGACCACCGCCAAAAACCCGTAAAGCCCGAGCAGCGATGTCGACAGCGTGATCGGCGCTGCACGGCTGGCCAGATCACGGCCGGCAAAGCCAAGCATGCCGATAACGGCCAAGGCAGACAGCGCCGAGAAGCTGTTTGTGCCCGGCCCGATGATGATGACAACACCGATCAGGCCAATAAAGATCGCGGCCCAACGGCGCCAGCCGACCCTTTCGCCAAAGACCATCGACGCCCCGGCGACCACAACCAACGGTGTTGCCTGCAAGATCACCGTTGCCGATGAGAGCGGTGTCAGCGTAACCGCCAGCACATAGAACAAGCGGCCAATTATTTCGAACAAGACGCGTATGCGCATCGGCTTTGACACCACATCTGGCGTGTAGAGCCGCTCGCCATTAAGCCGCGCGATAGCGGCGAAAAGCACCGCCCCGCCCGCGCCAAAAATCATCAGAACTTCGCCCACCGGCAGCGCATGGGCAGTGGCCTTAACCAGCGCATCTTCAACGGCAAAGCCCGCCATTGACGCGATCATCCAAAGGCTGCCGTTGCGGTTGGCGCGGGCGTCAGTGGCTATCACGGCTAGCTTTTGGGTAGCTCAGGCGCCCGGCCAACGCGCTCTGCCAGCCGGGTTACGGTCAGCCCCTGCACGATAATCGAGAAGACCACGACAATATATGTTGCCGTCAAAATCAGCGGTTTCCACTCGCCGTCTGGCAGCGACAGGGCCAGTGCGACAGAGATGCCGCCCTTGAGCCCGCCCCATGTCATAATAGGGATAACCCCTTGGCTGAATGAGCGAAAAGGCTTGAGCATCAGCACCGGAATGGCGACAGCGGCCAGCCGCGCTGTGAGCGCCAGCGCGATGGCAAGGCACCCCGAGAGCAGGTAATCGACATCAAACGCGACAGCGAAAACCTCAAACCCGATCATCAGGAACAGCACGGCATTGAGGATCTCGTCGATAAGTTTCCAGAAGGCTTCAACATATTGCCGAGTGACTTCGGACATGCCGTGGCGTGTGCCGATATCGCCAATCAGCAGCCCGGCGCAGACGGCCATGATCGGCGCCGAAACATGCAGTAGAACCGCCAGTTGATAGCCGCCAAAAGCGAGGCCGAGTGTGATGAGAACTTCGAGCGAATAGTCATCAATCCGGCGCATAACGCGGAAGGTCATCCAGCCGAGCACGATACCCAAAAGCGCGCCGCCAACCGCCTCTTGGAAGAACAGCAGCACGGCGTCGGTGAGGCCGGCGGCATGGGCGTGCTCGCCGGTGGCCGGGAAGGCAAAGCCGACAAGGACGAGGTAGACGACATAGCCGACGCCATCATTGAACAAGCTTTCACCGGCGATTTTAGTCTCAAGCGTTTTGGGCAGATCGGCCTCGCGCAGCACGCCAAGCACAGCAACAGGGTCAGTCGGCGAGATGAGCGCGCCAAAGACGAGCGCTGTGAGCAGCGGCATGCCGGTGAGCCAGCTGAAACCAAAGCCGACAATGGCGGTGGACAGGCCAATGCCGACGGTGGCCATGAGGAAGATCACCAGCCAAGCTTTGCGCAAGTCTGAGAGCTTTACATGCAGCGCACCAGCAAAAAGCAACAGGCCGAGCATGCCCTCTAGCAGGGCTTCGGAGAACTCAAATTCCAGCACTTGGGCGCGAATTTGTTCTTCGACCGTTAGGCCGGGGAACAGCGCATCGGCGGCGATAACCGCAAACGAGGCGACAAGGGCAACGACAAGGATACCGATCGCCGAGGGCAGCCGCAAGAACAGGTAGTTGATCGAGCCAAAGGCCCCGGCAAGGACGATGAGAAGCGAGGCGATTTGAAGAAGTGACATGATGCTCCTAGCGCGATTTTTCTCCTGATAGCATCCGGCACGCGTAAGTCCAACATTTGCCGTGTCGCTCAGCTATTTGCGGCTTTCCATGCCTCATATTCTGCCTGCACATCTGGCGACAAAGGGTAGTATTTGCGCAGATCGCCGCCTTGGCTGAGCCGGTAATGCGAGAAGGCTTCCCATTCGGCATGGTGCTTGGTGGTGTCGAGCACCGCTTCGGCCATGGCAATCGGCACGACAATGGCCCCGTCATCATCGGCGACGATGATATCACCGGGGATGACGACCACACCGGCGCATTGGATCGGCGTGTTGACCGAAAACGGCATGATCCCGGTTTGAGTGTGGAAGTTTGGCGACACGCCGCGCATCCAAAAGCCGAGATCGACATCAAGCGAATTTGCACTGTCACGAATAACACCGTCAATAACCACGCCAGCACCCTTGCGCCCGGCCATATAGGTCAGCATCATTTCGCCAAATACGCCAGCATTCATCGCGCCGCAGGCATCGACACAAACCACGTCGCCCTCCTGTACTTGGTAGAGCACATGGCGGTGCAATTGTTTCTCTGGGTCGGCATATTCATCAACGTTATAAAGGTCTTCGCGTTTGGGCATGAATTGCAGTGTCAGCGCCGGCCCGGCCATTTTGCGCCCCGGTTTAAAGCTGCGTAGGCCGGTCATGAACGGATCACGCAGGCCTGCGCCAACGAGGCCGCCGATCAAGCCCGCCGTGCCAGCCTGGGCCAGCTCGGCCACCAGCTTTGGGTCTGGTCGATTGATTGTCGGAATGTTTGATTGGTCGAAAATTTGCAGGGGAGAATTATACATTACCATGGGCCCTTTTCTGCCGCGACGCCTTCCATAAGGCCCTTCATATATCCGATAGCGAACAGCCGTCCGAGGGCCTCGTAGCCGGGGAACGCATTGGCTTCGCCGTGCATAACCGGGGCGTGGTCAGGCCGGATCATGCCTTTGAAGCCAATATCATGGTAGGCCTGCATGGCGGCGTACATGTCAATAATCCCCTCATCGTGAAACGGCTCGGTGATGTTGGCGGCGTCACCCAACATGTTGCGAAAATGCACGAAGTGAATGCGGCCATCGCGGCCCAGCTGGCGGATGGTGGCGGGGACATCAACGCCCATGGCGGCAAAATTGGCCTGACACATGGTGATACCATTGACCTTTGAGGACGAGAAGTTGAGCACCCGCTCAAAAGCGTCGACGGTGCCCATGATCCGCTCGGTATCAAAGATACGCGGCAGCGGTGGGTCATCGGGGTGCAGGGCCAGTTTGACGCCTTCTTTTTCGCAAAACGGAATTGCACGCTCTAGGAACCGCTCTAGGGTTTGCCAGAGTTTGGTGGCCTCTATCACCGGCGGTTTGGACCATTCGGGCGAGGCGCGCGAGACGGCGTCATCGTAGGAGGTGGTGAGCGCACCGCCCCGGGTGCGGGTGTTGAGCGAGGTGCGCAGCCAGGAGATCCGGGTCATCCATGAGTAGCAATAAACCGGGATATCCAAGGCAGCCATATTGCGGATCGAGGCGAAGAAACCGCTCAACTCGGCCTCCCAGCCTTCGGCCCCTTGTTTGATTTTCTCCATCGGGATCGGGCCTTCGAGCACTTGCGGCGTGAAGCCGTAATCGCGGTAGAGCTGCACGGTGGCGGCCATTTCGCGGTAGCTAGACGTGTCAAAGTCGCCGCCGATGATCACGGCATCTGTGATGCCCATTTGCGGGGCGAGTTGCCATTTGGGGCCAATTTTTGGCTCAAGGCACATGGCTATTCGCATTTATCTTTCCTTGATTGTTCAAAAAGGGGGCTGGGATTGTTCAAAAAGGGGGCTGGATTTGCTTAAAACATGAGGAACCGGGCTGGTTCCAAAAGGCGCGAGCGGAGTAAAACGGGGGCGTGTTTTGGCCTAAGCGTCTGGGATCGCACCACCATTTTCCCAGCGGTAATTTGGCTTATAGCCAATGGTTTTTCTGGCGACGCTGTCATCAACCAAAGACTTGGTTGGATCGGCCTCAAAGACGGCACCACCGCGCCACTCAGCATGCGGGCAAAGCTGGGTCGCCAATGTGTGGCTGTCGAACCCCGATGTCACAATGTCAGACGCGGCGAGCAGCATGGCATGGTAACCCAACACATCGGCAGTTAGGGCACTAAAACAGGCCTGAGCCATGTCGCGCACATCAAGAAACGCGCCATATTCCCACATGCCCCGCCCCGGTATTTCGGGATGCGCCTTCATCCAGCGCGCGGCTTGGGCGTAACGTTCGGGCGGCCAAACACCGGGCGGGCGCAGCGCGATAGCGGTCATGCTAGGATCGGCGACACAGGCCATGCGGCACAGCTCTTCGGCCAGATGTTTGGCAATACCGTATGGCGTGTCGGGTGATTTTGGGTGCGCGTCATCTATTGGCAAATAGTCGGGCTGCTTTTCGCCCCTAAACACCCCGAACACATTGACGCTAGACAGGTATACAAAGCGTTTTACCCCAGCCGCGCGGGCTTCGGTCAGCACATTATGGCTGCCTTTGACATTAACGCGAAACACCTCATCAGCGTCTTCATGGGCATGGCCGAGCATGGCAGCGCCGTGCATAACGGCGTCGCAACCCTCAACCGCTTTGCGCACGGCGCTGCGGTCAAGAATATTTTGGCCAGCGGCCAAATCGAAGCCTGTCCAGCCGATCCCAGCACGGCTAAGCACCCGCCCCAGTGTCGCACCGATCAGCCCTTGGCTGCCGGTAATAAGAACATTTGTCGGGCGTACCATAGGTCTACATACGATCACCGGATGAAAGATCAAAGAAGATACAGGCACTTGGGTCCGGTATCAGGCGCATTTTGGCGCCCGGCGTGTTAAACTCTTTGTGACCGACCCGAAATGTCGCTGATTGGCTACCGATAGGGCCGGCGAGAAATGTGTCCACCCTGACCTGCCCTCTCATTCAGCTCAACTTTTTTGGTCAAAACCATTATTTCATGCTGAACATAAGTCACATAAACTGCGGTGGTGAGCTAGGCGCTGCTGGAGCGGATTTAGCGCAACACGGGGTCCCGTAGGCGCAGCTTCCCACCAAAGTTTACGGCCACACAGTGACGCTTGAGCGCTGCGCACAAAAATGCACCAGTTCGGCGCCGACAAGCAGGCCCAGCACAATAAAAGTGTGCCATGAGCCGCGAAAACACAACTCAAAACTTTGCCTTTTTAGTACAATATCAGCCAAACCGCTGCGCGCATCTGCGCAGTATGAATGGCAAAAACGCCGCCCATGCCGGGGCCAAACCAAAAGGGCCGCCATAAACAATGCGACCAGCTAGAAGCTAAAGTTTGCCAGGGTGATTTGGTGGGTCTCAGTGACGACATTATTCAACTTAGAGACCCCTTCCCACAGTTTTCTGGGCGAAAATCAGCGTTTATCGGCAAGGCTCAGCTTAGACTTCAGCCGCGACTTTTTCAAACCACCATGTTCGTCAAGCACCGCATAGCCAATGGTGGCCAGTTTGCTATTCACGGTCTTGAGCGCAGCGATTAGTTCGAGGTGGTGGTTGCTCGACACAAGGCTGGTCAGGTTACCGTTGCGCACCCGTTGCAGATGTAGCCGTCGGCTTTCTTGCTCTAGGTCGGCGACCTTTTGTTTGTGTTGCGCCAGCTTGCGGGCCAGTGCGACATCGCCGCGCCAAAACACGGTTTGGGCGAGATGGATCCCCTTGCGCACTTCGGCACACATATTGTCGATCTCGGCTTGGCCCATTTCGGTAAAGGCATATTCGCCCTGCACAGCCTCAAACCGAATGGTCGCATATTTGCCCGAAATAACATCGCCGCAAAACTCTACCCGAATGGCAAAATCGAGCAGGGTGTGAATGTCACCAGCCGTGTCAGCGGGCATGTCTGGCAAGGTGGCGTAGCTCAGACGCAGGTCGGTCAGGCTCTCATTTATCTGTTTTTCCAGCGATACGATTTTACCGCGATCGGGCAAATCGCTGGTGGCAACTTTGAAAAGCTGGCCAAATGTGTCGACCATCCGGCTGACTTGGCCCTGTAGCGCCGATAGGATCAGATCTGGGTCATCATTGACGTTCTCTAGGGTGAACCGGTTGACAGTTTCAGCACTGGCCGTCTGGGCAAAAATGCCGCTAACAGGCCGGCCCAGCGGCGCCAGCAAGAGCAGCAAAAGGTTAAAACCGACATGCCCGGCCAGCATAACATTATCGGCCCGGTAAGCTGACAGAGCCTGCAATTGGTCTTGCGTTATGATCAGCACCATCAGCAGCACAACCGCCAGCCCGCAGCGCAGCGCGGCCACGGTTTTGGCCACAGTCAGGCCTTGGCTTTTCTCGTGGCGCATAAGCCAGAGCGGCAGCAAAGCGCCGCCCATATTGCAGCCCAATATAAAGGCAAGGCCGCCAATCGCCCCCAGCTGGCCATGCGCGCCAAGCGCCACGGCTGTAAGCACGGTGGCCAAGCTAGAATGCATCAGCAGGGTCAGCACGATGCCGGTGATCAGCGCGGTAATCGGGTCGGCATTCATATAGGCCAGAACCGCTGCTGCACCGGAAAAATCGCGCAGCGGTGCCACCGCATCGCGAATTAGCGTCAGCGACAAGAAGACCAGCCCGAGACCAAGGATCACCCGGCCCAGATTGCGTTTTGCCGGGTCTTCAAGGTTAAGATACAGCCAGCCACCGATAAGGATTGCTGCCGGGCCGATAGCCGATACTGGCAAGGTGAGAAAGCGCACGGCAAAAGCCGAACCAAGATCTGCTCCAATGGCCAGCAAAATGGCCGAATTGAGCGGGATAACACCGGCGCCAACCAGACCTGCGGCCATGAGCATAACCACGGTGGCACCCTGCATGACAAAGCCCAGAAACGTGCCTTTGAACAGCAGCGACGGGCCGAACGAGGTTTGGCTCAGGCTCAGCCTGATCTTTTGGCTCCAAAGCCGCTCGATTCCGATCCGCATAAACCGGGCCGCGAAGAGCAAAAGCATGGCGCCGCTCATAAGATGAACAGCAAAGTTTAGGATAGCCAAGGTTTTCACCCTTCTCAAAAAAACAGGACCGATGCACAAAACTCTTGCTGAACACCGGCGGCTACTGCGCCAAATATGTGGTCTCAAACCAAGATTGAACATCGTAGAGCATACGATCTAAGCCAGTGAGGATTGCAAATTACGGTGCTAAATTCAATCGTTTACTGCGCAGGGCCTGTTTTTTGGGCTAAATGTCGAGTAAATCGGCATCATCAGAGAGCACAGATTGCGCGCCCCAGCTGAGCAATTCGAGCGCCCGCGCCGGGTCGGCAACGGTGGCCACAGCAAACTCAATGCCGGTGGCTTTGAGCATGTCATACCGGGCTTTGGTATTATACGGCATGTCTTGGAAATGCAGAATTTGGAAGTTGGTCTCAGCTTGCAGCTTGAGCGGATCTGCGGGAATGGCGACGCGGGCCAGACAGCGCGGCACATCGGGCAGCAGCTCAGCCGCATGGCGCAGACACCGCTCAGAAAAGGCGGAGATATAAAGACCACGTTTGCCAAAAGGCCATTTGCGGCGCAGCACTTCGGCCACGCGCTGCACCAGCTCCAACTCCAGCCCCGGCACTTCTTTAACTTCGAGCTGAAGGTTAGCGCCGGAGTCCAAAATACAATCGAGATACTCGTCCAGTGAAGGGGCCACCGCCCCGGCAAAAGCATCTGAAAACCAGGAACCGCTATCAAGCTTTTGAATTTCTTCAAGCGTATGGCCCAGAACCGTGCCTTTGCCATTGCTGGTCCGGTCCACGGTTTCGTCATGGATCATCACCAGCTTCATATCGGCGGTTAAACGCACGTCAGTCTCTATCCAGGTGCAGCCCAGGCGCACGGCTTCGCGGACAGATTCGAGGGTGTTTTCGGGGCTGATGCTGCTGGCGCCACGGTGGGCCACAACACGAGCATTAACAATTGGACGATCAAGGGACATGCGAACACTTCCTGAGGTTTTGGCACAAGGCCGGGGCGGTGTTTTGCCCCAGCCTTGGCGATTATCTTTAGCGTGCGAGGATCACGTTCTCGATGAAGTATTCTTCCATCTCACCGCGGAAGGGTTGCGCGGCCTCACCAACCCGGTTTTGACGCTGCTCGGCAGAAACCAGAGCATGCGAGTCGTCGGCGTCAGCATGCATGGGGGCTGCACCAAACTGCACGTTAAACGCGGTTTGCGTCTCAGCTGTTGTCAGCCAGTCAATAAACACCAAAGCCGCTGCTGGATGCGGTGCATTTTGCGGGATAGCCGCAGAGTTGCCGCCGCCATTCATGCCCATGCCGGGAATATAGAATTCCAGGTCGTTCCGGACTTCGCCGCGCTTTTGCAGCCCTGCGAGGTGATCTTCCCAAGCTGGAACCATGGACAGCTCGCCGTCGCTGAGGCGGGTTAGGCTATCAGTATTACCGGCGGTAATAATGAAGTTTGCCCCGTTTGAGATGAAAAAATCAATGCCGTCGGACAGGCCGGCAAGCCGGTCTTCGCCCGATGTTCCATCGGAGAAATCAACATCGGAGAGGTTGCGCAGAACGTTCTGGTAGAAGGAGGGGCCGGAGCCGCCATTCTCGTAGTTGAAACCAAACATATTGGGGTTGGCCGCCCAGAATGCAGCGAAGTCTTCAACTGATTGTGGCAGGTCTGATGCGTCAACTTTGGCCGGATCGTAAGCGATGCCGGACTGGTTTCCCCAATAGGCCAGCGCATA
>JAESRD010000393.1 GCA_016764835.1 Paracoccaceae bacterium
CACCTGTCAGGCAATGGATGTGCATGCCTCACAGGGCTCTGCCATCGCCGAGCAAGCCATCCGCCGGATCGCGGAGCTTTACGCCGTGGAAAAGCAGGCGCGGGAAAAAACCCCTGAAGAGCGCGTGGCCCTGCGGCTGGAACACGCCAATCAGCCCTTCGATGATCTGGAAACATGGCTGCATGCTCAATTGCCGAAAATATCCCGAAAATCACCGCTGGCGCAAGCGACCCGTTACGCCCTTAGTCGCTCGCCAAAGGCGCGATCCTATCTGGAGAACGGCTGTCTAACAATACCGCCGAACGCGCTATGAAGCCTGTCGCCCCCTCTCAGGCATGCAAGCATGCCCTGCCGGGCAGTGATCGGGCGCAAAAGCTGGATGTTCGCGGGCTCCGAAGGTGGTGGGAAAGCTATGGCAATCGCCTTCACTCTGATTGAAACAGCCTAGCTCAACGCCGTTGATCCGCAAGCCTGGCTCACATGGGTTCTTGCCCAGATCGCGGATCACAAGATCAACCGCCCCGAAGAGCTCATGCCCGGCTCAAGCGGCGGAATAGGCCCAAGGATCAGTGGCAGACGGGGGCACCGGACGGACACGATTGAACCGACGCAATTTCATTTTCATTGGGCGCAGGCCAGTCGAATGTTTTTGACGGCACAATTATTGGAGCCGAAGCGAGCTATTCATTAAACGACAGGATATCTGTCGAAGCCAACTATGCGGCTTACGAAGAGAATTACGAATTTGGTTTTGGGATACAAATTGAAACTGGCAGGCGCGCAACCACCGCGGCGCAAGTTAACGAGCATTTCAACGATTTGTATGATTTCTACTAAAATCCCTGGAAAATCATTGTGAGCGATGGGCGCAGGAAAATGGAATAAGAGCTTTCATTCTGCTGCGCCCTTCTCTAGTCGGCATTCAATGGAAAACAAACTCAACATCATCGGCGGCGGGCTCGCCGGAACCGAGGCCGCATGGCAAGCCGCGCAAGCTGGCATCCCAGTTACCATCCACGAGATGCGGCCCGAGGTCGAAACCTTTGCCCATAAAACCGGTAACCTCGCCGAAATGGTTTGCTCAAATTCGTTCCGCTCGGATGATAGTGAGAACAACGCCGTTGGCCTGTTGCATTGGGAAATGCGCGAAGCTGGCGGGCTGATCATGGATGTCGCCGATGCGCACCGCCTGCCCGCTGGCAGCGCGCTGGCCGTTGACCGTGAAGCGTTTTCCGCCGGCGTTACCGCCAAAATTACAAAGCATCCATTGATAGATGTCCAGCATGGCGAGATCACGTCGCTGCCGACCGAGGGCCAATGGATTATCGCCACCGGCCCGCTGACATCCGGCGCGCTGGCCGAGGCGATAGCTGCCGAAACCGGCGTTGAAGCGCTGGCCTTTTTCGACGCCATCGCCCCGATTGTGCACGCCGATACGATCGACATGGATGTGGTCTGGCGACAGTCACGCTACGACAAAGGCGAAACCGAGGAAGAGCAGCGCGCCTACCTCAACTGCCCGATGGACAAGGCACAATATGAAGCCTTCATCGACGCGCTTCTAGCCGCCGAAAAAACCGAGTTCCGCGATGGCGAAACCGCCAAATATTTCGACGGCTGCCTGCCGATTGAAGTCATGGCCGAACGTGGCCGCGAAACGTTGCGCTTTGGCCCGATGAAACCGGTTGGCTTGACCAATGAGCATAACCCAAGTGTTAAAGCTTATGCAGTGGTTCAACTACGTCGTGATAACGCGTTGGGAACGCTGTATAATATCGTCGGCTTCCAAACCAAAATGAAGTACGGCGCGCAAAAGACTGTTTTTAATAGCATTCCCGGTTTGGAGAAGGCTGAGTTCGCGCGGCTTGGCGGCATTCACCGCAATTCGTTTATCAACTCACCTACATTACTTGACGCCGATATGCGCTTGAAATCACAGCCAAATATTCGTTTCGCTGGCCAAATTACCGGGGTTGAGGGCTATGTTGAAAGTGCCGCAATGGGGTTGCTGGCTGCGCGGCTGGCAGTGGCAGAAATGCAGGGTAAAACATTGCCGCCCGTGCCACCAGTCACGGCCATGGGCGCGCTGGTTTCTCACATTACCGGCGGTGCTGACGCAAAAACATTTCAGCCGATGAATGTTAATTTTGGCTTGTTCCCGCCGGTCGAGGCGCGCTCCGGCCGACGCGGGCGCAAAGAGCGCTACCCGGCTTATTGCGCCCGAGCCAAAACCGCTTGGTCCGACTGGCTGTCCGCTGGGTTGTGATCACACGCTTCGCTCCGTCGCCAACCGGCCCGCTGCATTTGGGCCATGCCTATTCGGCTCTGCTGGCTTATGACCGGGTAAAGACCGCGGGCGGGTTGTTTCACTTGCGAATTGAGGATACCGACCAGCCGCGCTGCAAGCCGCATTGGGAGGCGCAGATTTTTGATGATCTGGCATGGCTCGGGCTGAGCTGGGAAGAGCCGGTATTGCGTCAGTCGGAGCGTTCCACGTTCTACCGAAGCGCCCTCGATATGCTCGGTGAGATGGGCCTGATCTATCCCTGCTCCTGCACCCGTGGCGATATTCGCCAAGCCCTGTCGGCGCCGCAAGAAGGCGTGGCCCAGCCCGGCATTTACCCCGGCACCTGTCGCGGTCGCTCCATGAGCAGCCGCCAGCCCACAGACGCCATTCGGCTGGACATGGCGCGGGCAATCGTTGGGCTGAATGCACTGACATTTAACGACATTGGCCCGGAACATCCCGGAACGCACCGCGTCAAACCGGAGTATCTTACATTAAAAACAGGTGATATCATTCTGGAAAGAAAAGATATTAATGCAGCATCATATATTCTATCCGCAATACTCGATGATGATTTCCAGAATATCTCTGAAATAATCCGGGGAGCGGATCTGTTCGAGATTACCTTTGTTCAGGTCTTGCTCCAGCATCTTCTGGGTCTAAAACGGCCAACCTATTTTCATCATCGGCTGATACGAGATGAGAACGGCAAGCGTCTGGCAAAGCGCGACGACGCGCGCGCGCTATCGCTCTACCGCAATCAGGGGTGCAGCCCGGATGATATACGAGAAATGGTCGGCCTTCAGCCAGCATCCTGACCGGGAACGTCAACTTCCACCCCAGCCTCGATAGCGGTGTAGAAACAACTGCGCCGCCCGGTATGACAGGCAGGCCCAGTCTGGTTAATCAGCACCAAGAGACAATCCCGGTCACAATCCAGCCGCATCTCAACAAGCTCTTGCACATTGCCAGAGGTCTCGCCCTTGACCCAGTAGCTCTGGCGCGAGCGTGACCAGTATGTCACCCGGCCAGAGGCCAAAGTTCGGGCGACGGCCTCGGCATTCATCCAAGCCAACATCAGAACTTCGCCTGAGGTTGCGTCTTGCGCAATAGCCGGTAGCAGCCCGTTCGCATCATATTTTAGTGAGCCCGGATCGAAGTTCATGATTTACCCCATTTGGCATTGCCAAGCCGCGTACCTATCTAGATTGATAGAAATATGGGGGCAATCTATGTCAGGCGATAGCGATTTGATAAAGCTGTATTCGACGCGCATTTTGGCGTTGGCCGCAGATATTCCACATCTGACCCGGCTTGCTTCGCCAGATGGCACAGCGCGGCGCCGCGCGCCGCTTTGTGGCTCGACCGTTACGGTTGACCTGAAATTGTCTGACGGTGTGATCAACGCATTTGGCCAAGATGTAAAAGCTTGCGCTCTCGGCCAGGCATCGGCTTCGGTTTTTGGCACGGTTTCTATTGGGTTAGACCAAGCCACAGTTGCACGCGGCCGGGCCGAACTTTTAGCAATGCTCAGCCAAAATGCACCGCCGCCCGGCGCGCCATTTGAAGGCATGCATGTTTTGGAACCGGCGCGTGAGTTTAAGAACCGGCATGCCTCAATCTTGCTGGTTTTTGACGCCACGCTAGAGGCATTTGCACAGGCCAAATAAAAAAACCGCCGTTACCTCGGGCAAGAGATAACGGCGGCAGATAAGGCAAACGCGTGCGGGATCCATCATTCGCATTGGGAGAGGCAGACCCCAAAGCACTATCGAACGGGCAGGTCCGGGTGTTTTCATATTTCAAATATGAGCTGCGGTGATGGCACGCGAGCGCCGGGGCAGTCAGAGCCCTGCGGGCAGGCAGAGCGCTGAATAAAACAAGACAAACAGACCGATTACACCGGCGATATCCGTCAAAAATGCACGCGAGTTACGCTTCATCGCTGATTTTATCATTATCGTCATCGGCTTGCTCCATCTCTCTTATTTGTTGCCCTATTGTTCTCATTTCCTTAACGGCTTGTAAAGAACTTAATGAGAACATTTGTGAACTTAATGAGAAATAAGGTTTAACCGACACCGATCAGGCGTATCGCACGGTCTTGATCCATCAACCAAAGTAGCACCCGTGCCGCCTGACCGCGCGGTTTTTCAAGCGCGGGATCATCGTTTAGCAGGTGCCGGGCGTCTTGCTGGGCAAGTGCCATTAGCCCAGCTTGGCGCTCAAGGTCGGCAATGTGAAACCGCGGCAGGCCAGATTGCGCCGTGCCGATCACATCACCCGCACCGCGCATGGCGAGGTCTTCTTCAGATATCAGGAACCCGTCCTCAGTTTGGCGCAATATTTCTAGCCGACGACGGCCAGACTCGCTTAAAGGCGGTTGGTACAGCAACAGACAGGTCGATTTCTCGGCTCCGCGCCCGACGCGACCACGCAGCTGATGCAGCTGTGCTAGACCAAAACTTTCGGCCCGTTCAACCACCATGATTGAGGCATTTGGCACATCGACGCCAACTTCAATAACGGTCGTGGCCACCAGCAACCGGATATCACCGGCGACAAATCCGGCCATGGCCGCGTCTTTCTCTGCCACCGGCATTTGGCCATGGACCAAGCCGACCACCTCTTCACCAAATGCCGCGCGCAACCGGGCAAACCGTTCTTGCGCCGCGGTCAGGTCTGAATTTTCGCTTTCTTCAACAAGTGGGCAGACCCAATAAGCCTGCTTGCCCTCGGCCAATGCTTTGCGCAAATGTTCGGTGACCTCGTCAATCCGTTTGACCGGCAGCAAAGCGGTGGTGATTGCGGTGCGGCCGGGCGGTTTCTCGTCCAAGACCGAAACATCCATATCGCCGTATTGCGCCAAGGACAGGCTGCGCGGAATGGGGGTTGCTGTCATGACCAACACGTCAGCTGCCGCCCCTTTCGCGCCCAGCTGCATGCGCTGCGCTACGCCAAATCTATGTTGCTC
>JAESRD010000394.1 GCA_016764835.1 Paracoccaceae bacterium
ACGCCGTCACACATGGCCGGCACACCACCAGCGACCTGCGCCGTGGCCCCCACAGTGCGGGCAGCTTCGCGGATCTGGGCCGGGTAGTCTTCATAAGGACGGTGGGCCGAGAGCATATCATTATAGGCGGTAACAATGCCAAGATTGGGCGCTTGGCCTGCAATCAGCGTGTCTTTGTCTTCGGCCATAGCGGCAAAAGCATGGGCTTGGTTGCCACAGGTCAGATGGCCACGCGCGGGGCCTTGCTCGACTGCGGCGGCCATACGCTCAAGGTAAGCGGCGCGGCTATCAGCACTGCGCTCGATGATGCGCTTGGTAACGGCGGCGATTGTTGGATTAAGCGTCATGTGGCGTCTTTCAGATTGGGCGGGGTCAAGATGTCTTGCCTGGCTGTGCGGCTGCTTTAGCATTACGGCTGATTTGGCCACAGCTACCATGTACCGTTAGCGCTAACAACACATATTGCCGAGAGAAATTCCCGTTTTCTCCCTCAGAGCCGGTCAAATACGGCAATATTGGAAACAATAGCCGTGCTTTCCCCGGATATTCCGTAATTTTGCCTCAATTTGAAACCATAATTATAGGCAAATGAAAAATAATCTGACCCGCCCTGTTGGGGCAAATCGTGGTTATCTAGAGGATGAGTAATATGTCAAAATTTGTAGGATGGGCCGCTGTAGCGCTACTGGCCGCCGGGTGTACTGAAGTTGGTGTGTCGCGCAATGCGCCGCTGCCGATTGCGCCAATTGGCGTGGAGACCGCAGCACCGATTGTGCAAAACCTGACCTTCGATCTGCAATCGGTGCAGGTGGTGGTGCCAGCAAGCCTGCGGGTGTCAGAATCGAACAGCTATTACCCAACCAATGTCGAAATCGTTTGGCGCGGTGACCCGATTGGTGACCGTCATGCGCAGATCGCTGAGATCTTTGAGACAGCCGGCGCACGGGCCGCGGCTGCTGACACAACTGGTGACGTGCCGGTTATTGCCCAAATCCAGCTGACCCGTTTTCACGGCGTGACTGAGCGCACCCGCTACTCTGTTGGCGGCGTCTATAATATGCAGTTCCTGATCACCCTGCGCCATGCGCAAACTGGCGATATTTTGGTTGGCCCATACCCTGCCGTGGCCGACTTGGCCGCGCCGGGCGGCAATGCCGCTGTTCAGCTAGACCGCATTGGCCAGACCGAAAAAGTTAGGGTGACTGACTTCCTCAGCCAGTGGTTAGCGACGCAACTAGATGCTTCTGTACCACTCTAAAGCGTTGACATGAAAATGTGAGCCTATAGGAGGGCGGCTATGCAGCTGCCCTTTCCCCCCCCATACCCGATCATCCGCCTCCTGCCCAAAGCCGAGGCCCGCGCAATCCGTCATGGTTTTCCATGGGTCTATGCTGGCGAGCTGGTCATGGACCGGCGCACCAAAGCCTTGCCCCCGGGCAGCTTTGCCGTGCTCGAAGACAGCGCGCGCGTGCCAATGGGCGTGGTGACGATCAACACGATCTCGAAGATCAATGCCCGTATGCTTGATACGGACCCAACAGCCCATATTGACCATGCGTGGATAACGGCACGGCTAAAAGCCGCGCTGGCCCACCGCGAAGCGCTCTATGATGCGCCATTCTACCGGCTGGTTCACGCCGAGGCAGATGCGATGCCCGGCGTGGTGATCGACAGATTTGGCGATGTGGCTGTTCTCCAGCCCAACGCCGCTTGGGCCGATGCGATGGCGCCGATCATTGCGTAGGTTTTGCAAGAAATTGCCGGAATTAGTACGGTGATCAAAAACGCCGGTGGCCGCTCGCGCAAGCTCGAAGGCTTGGGCGATGAAAACGAAGTTTTGACAGGAACCGCACCCGAAGGGCCGATTGCCGTGCCTATGAACGGGGCGACTTACGCCGCCGATGTAATGGGCGGGCAAAAGACCGGTCTGTTCTTTGACCAGCGCGCCAACCAAGCCTTTGCCGCACATCTGAGCAAAGACCGCGATATTCTTGATGTATTCAGCCATGTTGGCGGCTTTGGCCTCGCGGGCCTCGCTGCTGGTGCACGCTCGGCTCTAGCGATCGACAGCTCGGCCCCAGCGCTTGAGCTGGCCGTGCAAGGTGCCAAGATGACAGGCGTGGAAGACAAGTTCGAAGTCATGAAATCTGACGCTTTCGCCGCCCTAGAGCAGCTGGCCGAAGAGGGCCGAAAATTTGGCGTTGTTGTCTGCGACCCGCCTGCCTTTGCGCCGTCCAAGCGCTCACTAGAGGCTGGCCTGCGCGCCTATGAGCGGGTGGCCCGCTTGGCCGCTGGCCTGGTCGAAGACGGCGGCTATCTGGTGCTGTGCTCGTGTTCACATGCCGCAGATGCCACCAAGTTTCGCAATGCATCTGCGCGCGGTATTGGCCGGGCCGGGCGGCGCGGGCAGATCATCTTTACCGGCTTTGCGGGCCCTGACCATCCGGTCATGCCGCAGCTGGCCGAAAGTGGATATCTCAAGTCGTTGGTCTTCAGGCTGTAGCGCATCATGCGCGTAACCATTGATACATGCGTGCTCTACCCGACGATTATGCGCGAGCTGCTGTTTGGCGCGGCTGATGCCGGGCTGTTTGAGCCGCGCTGGTCAGGCCGAATATTGGGCGAATGGGAGCGGATATCAGTGCGGCGTGGCCCGGAAGATGAAGCACTGACAAGCGGCGAGATTGCCCGTGCCAATGCCCGCTTTCCGGCAGCGCTGACGCCAAAAGCACTGGCCGATCAGGCGAAGGCACTCGAGCAGCGGCTCTATCTGCCCGATGCCAATGACATTCATATCTTGGCCCATGCCGTGGCCAATGGCTCCGACACGATATTGACGGTCAATGCCAAGGATTTTCCGCGCAATATATTGGCCGAAGAGGGGTTAAGCCGCGCCGACCCTGATAACTTCTTGCTCGGCTTCTTGCGCGCCTCACCCGGTGTGATGGAGCCGGTCATCATGAGCGTGGTCGGCAAAGCGCAGGCGTTGTCCGGCTTTGACTGGACCCCGCGCAACCTATTGCGCAAGGCCAGATTACCGCGCTTGGGTAAAGCCTGTCTGGACTTTGCCTAAAACTACCAGCGGGCCTCATTGGCCTCAATCGCCGCAATCCTGTCAGCGCATTTTGGGTGGCTACGCAGCCAAACCGGGGTGTTATCCTTGCCTGAATATCGATCCAGCTTGGCAAACAGCGCCTTTTGTGGCGCAGAGCCCAGCCCGGCGCTGTGCATCAGTGCTGTGGCAAAAGCATCGGCCTCAAACTCGTCCTTGCGCGATAGTTTGGCCATGAACAGCTGCGAAACAGCACGCATGGCATAGGAACCAAAGCCAAAGAAAAACCGCGAGAAGAAGAAGCCGCTTGTGGCCGTCAGCACATCACGAATGAAAAAGTCGAACCGGCGGCGTTTGGCATGGCCAAGGGCGATATGGCCCATCTCATGCGCGACCACGGAAGTCAGCTCAGCGGCGCTAAACTCATTATTGCGGTATTTGTCAATAAAACCGCGCGACATGTAGATTTTGCCGTCAGCGGTGGCCAGCCCGTTCATCTCTGGTTTGTCATATATGTTGACCATGACCGTCTTGATATTCATCGCCCGTGCCAGCTTTGCGGTCATCGCCAGCAATACCGGGTCATTGAGCAGGGCCGACTGGTCGCGCAGCTGTTTTAGCTGCTGACGCGCCGAGAAATACGGGCGAATGACGAAGAAGAAGCCGATTGAGAGGGTGAGCAATATGTAATGCATGATCTCAATATGGGGGCGGGCGTGGCAAAGGCAAGCTTGTGGGCGCTACTGCATCGCCCGGTCGATAAACAGCATGATGAACAACCCGATGATGCACAGAGCAATCGCGTGGCCCGCCATCCATTGGGCAATGTCGCCGCCAGTGCCGCCGCGTTTGCGGGCGCGAAAGCCGCCAATAAGAGCGCCAATAATAAGCCCGGCCAAAGGAAAAATCATCTATCAAAATCCCACATTTGTTTGTGGCTGTTGTGGACGCAGGGCGGCAATTTCCATTTGACGCGCACGCACCAGCACTTCAGCGCCGAAGCCGTACCGTGCCCAGCCGAGCGAGTCTAGGCGCAGCTGTTCGGCTGCGGCGTGGTGGCCCTGATATTCGAGGGCTTCGGCCTGAAACATCATCAATGTGGCCAAGAGGGCGGCGTTTTGGTTGGCGCGCGCGGTCGGGATCGCGGCTTGGGTCAGCGAGATTGTGGTCTCAGCATCACCCGATGACAGTGAGAAAGCGGCCAGCTGTACGGCAGTATGGGCCCAGTGGAGGCGGGTCAATGTGCTGTCATCAAAGCTGGTCGCGGCATGTTGAAAGGCGTTGAGCGCCAGTTCAGCGTCGTAGTTGAGGAAGATACGGCCGTAAGCGTAGAACGAGAAGCCGCGGCGGTTGCCATTCCAGCCATAGGCACGGGCCAGCACAACGGCTTGGTCGGCGGCCCGCCTGCGGGTTTCGGCTGACGTTCCGCCTGACAGGGCGGTCTCAACAGCGTCTATCCAGTCGCGGGGCGTGTCGTTTTGCGGCGCGCTGGCGCTGCGCTGGCCGGCGGGGTTGAGCCGGGCCAACAGAGCGGGCAGGCGGGCGGCGGCCTC
>JAESRD010000032.1 GCA_016764835.1 Paracoccaceae bacterium
GCGAGCACGCCGCCGCCGTCGCCCACAGCCAACCGGGCCGTGGCCACGGCCCGCGCAAGCGCGGTTTCGTTGATGGTGGTCGAATGGGCATAACCAGCGGTTTCGCCCTTCACAGCCCGCAGGCCAAAGCCCTCAGCCGCATCAAAGCTGGCATTTCTGACACGGCCATCATCAAACACCAAGACTTCTGAACGCCGCCGCTCAAGGAACAATTCGCCATCATCTGCACCGGCCACAGCGGCCCGAAGATGCTTTAAAGCAGCCTCTTGGTCCAACATTTCATCAAATGGTCGAAAGGGCATATTGGCCATCGGTTATCCTTTGGTTTGCAAAATAGCGGTAGGAAGCGTCTGATTGCCGCAATCGCACTTCTTGTTCTGACAAGCAGGATATGGGAAGAGACAACAGAAGCAACAATGGATTCCCGCAAAATGGGGGTCTTGATATGTGCATTAAGCACGAAGTCCGGCCAATTTGGCCAAATGCAAGGGGTCAAGATGCACCTGTTGAAGATCATTCGCCGCGGCAGTGCCGCAATCAGTGCCAGCCTTCTTGCCGCAGCTGTGAGTGCGCAGGATAATCTTGAAATCGTCGGGGCGCCGATACCGGGGGGGCTGAACTTCCAGCCCGCCGCGACAGAACTGGCCCGCGAGCTGCAGTGGCTAGACGGCATGTTGCTGGTGATTATCACGATCATCACTTTATTCGTTACGGGATTGTTGATCTATGTGATCATACGGTACAATTCTAAAAGGAACCCTGAACCAGCGCGTTTTAGCCATAACTCGCCGCTTGAGGTTGCCTGGACAATTTTGCCGATTGTCATCTTGATCTTTATTGGTGCGTTCTCTCTGCCGGTCTTGTTCAAACAACAAGAAATGCCGCAGGCCGATATCAACATCAAAGTCACCGGCTACCAATGGTATTGGTCCTACGAATATGTCGATGATAATGTGCTTTTTGAGAGCTATATGATCGGCTCCGGTCTGGGTAATCTAAACGCTGAGATCAGCGCAGAGCTGGAAGAAGCGGGCTATTCGGACAATGAATTCCGCCTTGCCACGGATAACGCTGTTGTTGTGCCAATTGGTGCAGTGGTGGTGATGACCGTCACTGGCGCTGATGTGATCCATTCATGGACGATCCCTGCCTTTGGTGTGAAGCAAGACGCCGTGCCGGGCCGGTTGGCCCAGCTTTGGTTCGCCGCCGAGCGTGAAGGTATTTACTTTGGTCAGTGCTCCGAGCTTTGCGGCAAAGACCACGCCTATATGCCGATCACGGTTAAAGTGGTCAGCCAAGAAGTCTATGACGCATGGCTGATTTCTGCTCAGGAAGAGTTCCCTGCAATGTAATCGAGCCGTGATAAAAGGGCGCAGCCGCAAGGTGTTGCGCCCTTATTCACAAGATATTTTTCCCAGTTTGTCATGGGTTTGGAAGGTCGGGCAGAAGCCCACCTGTCAGAAATGGAAGCAAGATGAGTGACGCCACCATTAATGACACCGATACTGGTAGCAACGCCGATTTTGGTGATGCCAGTTTAGGGGACTATTTCGCGCTGCTTAAGCCGCGCGTTATGTCCTTGGTTGTCTTCACGGCCCTTGTCGGGCTGTTGGCCGCGCCTGTGCCGGTTCACCCCTATATCGCCTTCGTTTCGGTGCTCTGCATTGCTATTGGCGGTGGTGCCTCGGGCGCGCTGAACATGTGGTGGGACGCTGACATCGACGCGATAATGCGCCGCACCCGCAACCGGCCTATCCCGGCTGGCCGTGTGCATGCAAAAGAAGCGCTGGGCCTTGGGCTGGCGCTGGCGGGCTTTGCCGTGATCATGCTCGGTCTGGCGGCCAACTTCGTTGCTGCGGGTCTGCTGGCCTTCACCATCTTCTTCTATGTCGTGGTTTATTCGATGTGGCTTAAGCGGGCGACACCGCAAAATATTGTTATCGGCGGTGCTGCCGGGGCCTTTCCGCCGGTTGTCGGCTGGGCCTGTGCCACGGGCGGCATTTCGGTCGAATCCGTTTTGATGTTCGCGCTGATCTTCATGTGGACACCACCACACTTTTGGGCGCTCGCGCTGTTTGTCAAATCTGACTACGGCGATGCGGGCGTGCCAATGCTGACCGAAACCCATGGCCGCAAAGTCACCCGCAAGCACATTTTCGTCTATGCGCTGCTGCTGGCGCCGGTGGCGCTGGCCATCGGCTTTAGCTCAATCGGCAGCCCGCTCTATCTCGCCGTCTCATTGTTGCTCAATGCGCGCTTCGTTTGGGGCGCTTACGCCGTGCTGCGCCGCGACGAAGACCAAGCGCAGGCCGATAATTGGCGCACAGAGCGCAAGCTGTTTCGCGATTCGCTTTACTATCTGTTCTTACATTTTGGCGCTATTTTGGCCGGGATTTTGCTGTCCGGCACTGCGATTGGGAGCTGGAGCTAATGGCCATACAAGTCGAGCACGAACTTCATAGCCGCCGCCGGGGCCGTAACCTTGGGCTTGGTCTCATCCTCATAGCTTTTGTTGCCTTGGTCTTTGGCCTAACGGTGGTCAAAGTGCTCAGACTTGGCGATGTCACCCAGCTTGAACGGTTTGACCATGTCGCCCGCCCGGCGCTGATACCCGTAGATGACGAGGGTGTCTCAGAGTGAAAATTTTGCCAAACCTTGTTGGGCCGCAGCGCACATTGGCGCAGACCGTCAGCGTGGTTGTGGTCATGGGCGCTTTGGCTTGGGCATCGGTGCCGTTCTATAACTGGTTCTGCAAGGTCACCGGCTTTGGCGGCACAACGCTTGAGGCCAGCGCTGGCAGCGATATCATCCTCGACCAAACCATTATTGTGCGCTTCGATGCCTCGCTTGATGCCACCATGCCGTGGACGTTTAGGCCCGTGGCCCGCGAAATGGAGCTGCGCATTGGTGAGACCGCTTTGGCCTTTTTTGAAGCCACAAACCCGACCGACCGGCCCATTGCCGGACAAGCCGCCTATAATGTGACCCCGTATTCTGCCGGGGCCTTCTTTAACAAGATTGAATGTTTTTGCTTTACCGAACAGGTGCTCGCACCTGGCGAAACAGTGCAGATGCCCGTCAGCTTTTTTGTTGACCCGGCAATCGTGGAGGACCGCGATGCGAAATATGTCCATACAATCACGCTTGGATATACATTTTATGAGATTGACTTACCTGAAAATTATGCCGCTCTTGGCGTGAATGACAGGGATGTTTTGACAAATGCAGCGCAAGCCGCACCTATGTTACATGCAGCGCAAGCTGCAATAGAAACCAACTAAAAGACACCCAGGGGACCAGCCTGATGGCACATACAAAAAACCACGACTACCATATTTTACCACCGTCAATCTGGCCACTGGTAGGTGCCGTTTCGGCATTTATCATGTTCTTTGGCGCAGTGCTTTGGATGAAAGGCTCATCGCCATATATGGGCCTGATCGGCTTTGTCGGCGTGCTCTACACAATGTTTGCTTGGTGGTCAGATACCGTGACCGAAGCCCAAAACGGGGTCGACCAGACACCGGTTGTGCGTATCAGCCTGCGCTACGGCGTGATCATGTTCATCATGTCCGAAGTCATGTTCTTCGTCGCTTGGTTCTGGGTGTTCTTCAAAAATGCGATGTACCCGATGGGGCCGCAATCGCCAGCAATTGATGGCATTTGGCCACCAGCAGGGATTGAGACCTTTGACCCGTGGCACCTGCCGTTGATCAACACGCTTATCCTGCTGTGCTCCGGTGCCGCCGCCACGTGGGCCCACCACGCTTTGGTGCATGAAAACAACCGTGAAGATATGAAAACCGGCCTCTGGATTGCCGTTGGTCTCGGCGCGATCTTCACATTGTTTCAAGCTTATGAATATAGCCATGCCGCTTTCGGTTTTTCCGGCAATATCTACGGCGCGGTCTTCTTCATGGCCACCGGTTTCCACGGTTTCCACGTGCTGATCGGTACCATCTTCCTCGCCATCTGCTTGGGCCGCGTTTACAAAGGCCACTTCTCACCAGAGCGCCATATTGGCTTTGAAGCCGCCGCTTGGTACTGGCACTTTGTTGATGTGGTCTGGCTGTTCCTGTTCTTTGCGGTCTATATCTGGGGCGGTTAATACCGCGCACCGATAACACGCAGCAATAAGAGCGCGCGGGGGCCACCCCGCGCGCGCCTGCGTTTAAGGGCAAATATATGGGGCAGAGTGTGAGAAAAGCAGCTTTTCCAATTATTATGGCGGTGGTTGGCATCGCCATCCTCCTTGGGCTTGGCATTTGGCAGGTTCAACGGTTGCAATGGAAAACCGCCATTTTGGGCGATATCGAAGCGCGGATTGTCGATGAAGCCGTGCCGCTGCCCGGGGTGGTCGACCAAGAGGCCCACCGCTACATGCCGGTTTTTCTGCCCAATGCGCGGCTCACCGGCGATGAGCTGCATGTGCTGGTCGCAGCCGAGCGGGGCGCAGGCTACCGCATTATCGCCGCCGTCGAAGTTGAGAACCGTCTTATTTTGGCCGATTTAGGCTTTGCCTATGAGGCCGCTCGCACTATTGACCGCGCCGCAGACGGCCTCGCCATCACTGGCAACCTGCATTGGCCCGATGAGGTTGACGGCTACACCCCTGATCCCGACCTTGGCCGCAATATCTGGTTTGCCCGCGACGTGCAGACAATGGCACAGGCTTTGGGCACTGAGCCGGTCATGGTCATCGCCCGTCAGATTGAGCCGCCGCCGCCGGGCACGGCGCCTTTGCCGCTCGGCGCCAGCGGTATTGCCAATGATCACCTGGAATATGCCATTACATGGTTTTCATTGGCTCTTGTTTGGGCTGTAATGTCCGGGTTTCTTATTCGGCGGGCGCTGAGCCCCGCACTAAAGGACTGATATGCAATATATCTCAACGCGTGGCCGGGCTGACAGCTTGAGCTTTGAACAGGCAATGCTTACCGGGCTGGCCAGTGACGGTGGATTGTTTGTCCCTGAAAACATCCCCCAGCTCTCACATGCTGACATCGCCGCCATGGCCGGTCTCAGCTACGAAGAAACCGCGTTTCGCGTGATCCAGCCGTTTATCGGCGGCGCGTTTGATGACGCGACCCTCAAAGAGCTGATCGCCAAAGCCTATGCGAATTTCGGCCATCCGGCCCGCGCGCCGCTCAAGCAACTGGCACCCAATCACTTTTTGCTAGAGCTGTTTCACGGCCCGACACTGGCGTTCAAAGATTTTGCCATGCAGTTGATCAGCCAGTTCTTCCAAGCGTCCTTGGCCCGTTCGGGCGACCACGTCACCATCGTTGGCGCGACCTCGGGCGACACCGGCTCAGCTGCAATCGAAGCCTTTGCCGGCCTCGATAATGTCGACGTGTTCATCCTGTTCCCACATGGCCGGGTTTCCGAAGTCCAACGCCGCCAGATGACCACACCGCCCGCCGCCAATATTCATGCGCTCGCCCTTGATGGCGATTTTGACGATTGCCAAGCGCGGCTCAAGGACATGTTCAACGACATTCCCTTTCGCGATGAGGTCCGGCTGGCCGGGGTCAACAGCATCAACTGGGCGCGTATCCTAGCGCAAGTTGTCTACTATTTCTCATCCGCCGTTAGCCTCGGCGCGCCGCACCGCAAGGTCAGCTTCACCGTGCCGACGGGTAATTTCGGCGACATTTTCGCTGGCTACATTGCCCGCTCGATGGGGCTGCCGATTGAGCAGCTTGTCATTGCCACCAACCAAAACGACATTTTGCATCGCACGCTGCAAACCGGCCAGCAGCGCAAAGAGGGCGTGACCCAGACGATCAGCCCCTCAATGGACATTCAGGTCTCGTCAAACTTTGAGCGGGTTCTGTTCGATGCTTATGGCCGAGACGGCGCTGTAACCGCGTCGCAGATGGACGCGCTATCGGCCGAGGGCGGCTTTAGCGTTGGGCAGGGCGCGCTAGAGTTCTTGCGCGAACAGTTCGCGTCCGGGCGCTGCTCTGAGGCCGAGACCTTGGCCACAATCAAGACCTTTGCCAACACCACCGGCGAAGTGCTCTGCCCGCATTCGGCCGTCGCCGTGCATGTTGCCAGCCAACATCTCGGGACCACGCCAATGATCACCTTGGCCACAGCCCATCCGGCAAAGTTCCCAGATGCGGTCAAAAGTGCGACCGGCAAGCGCCCGGCTCTTCCATCGCGCATGGCAGACCTATATGAGCGTGACGAGCGGGTGCATAATGTGCCCAATGATCTGGCGGCCCTTCAGGCCATTATCCGGGACCGTAAATCAAAGTGACCACCAAGCTGCACCAATTGCCGAACGGGTTTCGGATCGTAACCGAGCATATGCCGGGCCTTAACTCTGCCGCGATCGGCATCTGGGTTATGGCCGGTGGTCGCCATGAGCGGCTTGAGCAAAACGGCATTGCCCATTTTCTGGAACATATGGCGTTTAAAGGCACCAAGCGGCGCAGTGCGCTGCAAATAGCCGAGGCAATTGAAGATGTTGGCGGTTTTATCAACGCCTATACCAGCCGCGAAACCACCGCCTATTATACCCGTGTGCTTGAGAATGATACCGGGCTGGCGCTTGATGTTTTGGCTGATATCCTGCTCAACCCGGCCTTTGAGCCGTCCGAGATTGAGGTTGAGCGCGGGGTGATCTTGCAAGAGATCGGCCAGTCGCTCGACACGCCAGACGACATTGTATTTGATTGGTTGCAAGAGGCGGCTTACGGCGACCAGCCCATGGGCCGGACAATTCTTGGCCCCGAGGAGCGGGTATCGTCCTTTAACCGGGCTGATCTGTCGGGCTTTGTCGCCGAACATTATGGCCCAGAACAGCTTGTGCTTTCTGCCGCCGGTGCGGTTGACCATGAGGCTTTGTGCAAAGCGGCCGGGCTTTGTTTGGCCATATGCCCGCGCGTAAACGCAGCGCTCGCCTTGCCCCGGCTAAGTTTACCGGCGGCGAGCACCGGGCAGATAAAGCACTGGAGCAGGTGCATTTCGCGCTCGGGCTAGAAGGGCCAAATTTCCGTGCTCAGAATGTTTATGCCGCACAGGTCTATTCGATGATCCTTGGCGGCGGCATGTCGTCGCGCCTGTTCCAAGAAGTGCGTGAAAAGCGCGGGCTTTGCTATTCAATCTTTGCCCAGACCGGCGCTTATGAAGATACCGGCATGATGACGATCTATGCGGGCACATCTGCGGGCCAGATCGCCGAGCTAGCAGAGCTGACGGTTGATGAGATGCGCCGCGCTGCCGACGATATTTCAGAGGCCGAAGTAACGCGGGCGCGCACGCAAATGAAGGCCGGGCTGCTGATGGGGCTTGAAAGCCCATCCAACCGGGCCGAGCGGCTGGCGCGCATGCTACAAATCTGGGGCAGGGTGCCTGATATTTCAGAAGCCACCACCAAGATCGACGCGGTCACCCGCGATAAGGTCCGCGCCCATGCCGGGCAACTGGTCGATAATGCCAAAATGGCGCTGGCGCTTTATGGGCCGGTTTCACAAGCACCAACTTTGGACGCATTGCGCCAAAGGTTGCAGGCTGGATGATAGGCTTTCGGCGCAAAATCCGGCTGGAAACGGCGCGGATGACACTGCGCCAACCGGCCCATGGCGACTTTCAAAAATGGGTGGCCATGCGCAAGGGATCGGCTGACTATTTGCAACCATGGGAGCCGAAGTGGACGCCGACCCACCTGACCCGTAAAGCATTTACCAGCCGTGTTCATTGGGCGCAGCGCTCTATTGCGCAGGGCACTGGCCTGCCGCTGTTTCTGTTTCGCCGCTCTGATGATGCGATCCTTGGCGCCATAACGCTCGACAATATCCGCCGTGGTCCGGCCCAAGCGGGCACGACAGGTTACTGGACCGGCCAGCCGCATGCCCGCCAAGGCTATATGCGCGAAGCTATTCAAGCGCTGGTGCATTATGCATTCACCACGCTTGATCTGAGCCGGATAGAGGCAGGCTGCCTGCCCGAAAACACCGCCTCGCGCAACCTGCTAGAAAGCTGCGGTTACAAATATGAGGGCGTGGCGCAAAGCTATTTGCAGATCAACGGACGTTGGCGCAACCATGTGCTTTATTCCAACCTGCGCAGCGACAGACGTGGCAAAACTTCTGTCGGGTAGGCTGCTTGCCCCGGCGCAGGCGACGTGTTTCATAAACCTATGACATTACCGCCGCTCTCCCCCGCATCCGATGCCTTTATGGCCCAGCTCGCTCAAACTTTGCCGCCAGAGGCGTTTCGCCCCGAAAGTGATGCCTATCTGGTAGAGCCGAGGCGTAAATGGCAGGGCCAAGGGCGGGTTGTGGCGCCGCATTCGGTTGCGCAAGTGGCGGCTGTGGTCCGCGCCTGTGCCGCGGCCAAAGTGGGCATCGTGCCCTATGCTGGCGGCACGGGGCTGGTCGGCGGTCAGGTCTGCCCTGACGGGCCGGTGCCGCTGGTGCTATCTGTCGAGCGGCTCAATGAAATCAAAGCAGTATATGCCAATGAGAATGTGATTGTTGCTGGCGCGGGGGTGATATTGGCCGACTTGCAGGAAGCGGCGCAGAGCGCGGGCCGGCTGTTTCCGTTGTCGCTGGCCTCCGATGGGTCGGCCCGGATCGGCGGGCTGCTGGGCACCAATGCGGGTGGCATCAATGTGCTGCGTTGGGGCAATATGCGCGCGCTGTGCCTCGGGGTTGAGGTGGTGTTGCCTGATGGACAGATATGGCAAGGCATGCGGCGGCTGCGCAAGGATAATACCGGCTATGATCTGCGCGATCTGTTTATCGGCTCTGAGGGCACGCTGGGCGTGATCACGGCGGCGACCTTGCGCATGGTGGCTGAACCGGCGCAAATTTGCACCGCGTTTTTCGCCGTCCGCTCGCCTGCTGCGGCACTTGAATTGCTGGCGCTGGCGCAAGATATGGTCGGCGACGGCGTGTCAGCGTTTGAGTTGATCCACCGGCAGGGGTTTGACTTTATCACTGAGGCCGGGCTGCCGGGGCAGATGCCGTTTTCGCCGCTGCCCGCATGGGCGGTGCTGATCGAGTTGGGGCTTGGGCGGGGCAGCGACCCCGCCGAGACGCTGGCGGAGTTATTCGAGACAGGTATGCGGCAGGGCCTGTGCGATGACGGTGTGATCGCGTCCTCACAGGCGCAGCGCGCGGCGTTTTGGAACCTGCGCGAAACTATCCCCGAAGGTAACCGGCGCATTGGCGCGATTGCTAGCCATGATATTTCACTCCCCTTGTCGCATATTGCTGAATTCATTGACAAAGCACCGGAGCTGATTGCGCCTTTGGGGCCGCTGCGGATCAATTGTTTTGGCCATTTGGGCGACGGTAATTTGCATTACAATATGTTCCCCCCGCAAGGTGAAAGCCGCGAAAACTATGCCGGAATCGCGCCGCAACTCAGCGATATTGTCCACCAACTGGCGCATGATCTTGGCGGCTCGATCAGTGCCGAGCACGGAATTGGCAGGCTGAAGCGCGATGATCTGGCGCGGTTTAGTGACCCGGCTAAGATGGCGATGATGCGGGCGGTGAAACAGGCTTTGGACCCGGACTGGATTATGAATCCGGGGGCGGTTTTTGCGCGGGATTAGAGGCGCGGCTGGTAGGCGTGGCGGATGTATGAACGGGAAGAATGCAGGCTTCGGCGCGGCTGTTAACGGCTGACCCTTCTGAGAAAAGAGCTAAAACTTTAAGGCGTGTTGCGGCCGCGGCCATGCCACGATGGGGCGTATTATGTGCCATCTAGATGTTGAGCTGAATGCAGTCTGGTGATTTCTAACGCAGTGAAAACCAATAGATGCGCAACCGTTGGTTCGACCCCACATTCCTTATCGCTTGTTGATATGCAATTCCGTCCCTTCATAGATTTGAAGGGAGCTTCTCTATGGAAGCTTTGAGCGAGTTTCTCACAAGAATACCGCGCAGTTCGAATGGCAAGCGACGCTGGCCTCTTGAGCTGAAGGCCCGGATTGTTGCGGAAACGCTGAGTGAGGGCGC
>JAESRD010000395.1 GCA_016764835.1 Paracoccaceae bacterium
CAGCCAATGCTGACGAGGCGGCACGGGCGCGCGGCGCGCCGCAGCGGCCGTCTGAGCCAGACGACAGCGGAGACAGCCATGAAAATCACGACGGGCCAGCCGATGAATACAGTCATTTAGGCACAAATGGCGGCGAAGAAGAGACACAACTGACCTCTGAATCCTAACCATTTTGTTTTTAGCGGTCAGCCTGCCTTTTCAGGCCCAAAAGCTTCGCGTATAAGCGGGCCAAGTGTAGCCGGGGTGGCGGCGGTCCAATCAAGGGCTGTTTCACCCTAAGGCACAAAATATTTGGCAGGCAAGGGCATAGGATATTATGGGAAAATCCACGCATCATGAGAGCGATGTGAGCTTTATTCGGTCGCTAGCAGAGTTGCTACGCGAAAATGATTTGACCGAATTACAGGTCAAACGAGATTATGGCGAGCATGACAGCCTCAATGTGCGGGTCAGCCGCCAGAAACAGGTTGTTGCTGCCGTCGCCGCACCGATTGCTGCACTTGCCGCACCTGAGGCCGCTATTGCTGCAGCGCCTGCCGCTGTCAGTGATGACCCGGCCAGCCTGCCGGGCGCCGTTACATCACCGATGGTCGGTACCGCCTATATGGCGACTGAGCCGGGCGCCGATCCTTTTGTTATCGTTGGCAAAAAGGTCGCCGAAGGTGACACAGTTATGATCATCGAAGCGATGAAAACGATGAACCACATCCCGGCCCCGCATGGTGGCACAGTGAAACGCATTTTGGTTGATGACGGCGCGGCGATCGAGTTTGGTGCCCCGCTGATGATCATCGAATAACCCGGTGTTCGATAAAATCCTCATCGCCAATAGAGGCGAAATCGCGCTCCGCGTTGTCCGCGCCGCGCGTGAAATGGGCATCCGCTCGGTTGCCGTTCACTCCACCGCTGATAGTGACGCCATGCATGTGCGCATGGCCGATGAAGCGATCTGCATCGGCCCGCCATCGTCAACTGACAGCTATCTGAAGTTTTCGGCCATCATTTCGGCCTGCGAAGTGACCGGCGCGCAGGCGATCCACCCCGGCTACGGCTTCTTGTCCGAAAACGCCGCCTTCGTGCAGGCGGTTGAAGACCATGGGCTGACGTTTATTGGCCCTACGGCGGCGCATATTCGGATGATGGGCGACAAGATCACCGCCAAGGAAACCATGCGTGAGCTTGGTGTGCCTTGTGTGCCCGGCTCGCCCGGCGGTGTGCCTGACCTTGAGACAGCGCTCAAGGTTGGCGAAGATGTCGGTTATCCGGTGATTATCAAAGCCACAGCTGGTGGCGGTGGTCGCGGCATGAAGGTGGCCAAAGACGCCTCCGAGATGGATGTCGCATTTCGCACCGCGCGCGCCGAGGGCAAATTGAACTTTGGCAATGACGAGGTCTATATTGAAAAATATCTGACCACGCCGCGCCATATCGAAGTGCAAGTCTTCGGCGATGGCAAAGGCAATGCTGTGCATCTCGGCGAGCGCGATTGCTCACTGCAACGACGCCACCAGAAAGTGTTCGAAGAAGCCCCCGGCCCGACGATCACGCCTGAGCTACGGACCCGCATTGGTAAAGTTTGCGCCGATGCGGTGGCCCGGATCAATTATATCGGCGCGGGCACGATCGAGTTTCTATTCGAGAATGATGAGTTCTACTTCATCGAGATGAACACACGGCTACAGGTTGAGCACCCGGTCACCGAGGCGATCTTTGATATCGACCTTGTGCGCGAACAAATCCTTGTCGCCGCTGGCGAGCCGATGTCATTTGTCCAAGATGATCTGTCGATCAGAGGCCATGCGATAGAGGTGCGGATCAACGCCGAAAAGGTGCCAGAATTTGCGCCCCGTCCCGGCAAGATCACCCAGTATCATGCCCCCGGCGGGCTTGGTGTACGCATGGATTCGGCGCTGTATGACGGCTATAATATCCCACCCTATTACGACAGTTTGATCGCCAAGCTTATCGTGCATGGCCGCGACCGGCCTGAAGCGCTTGCCCGTTTGGCCCGCGCCTTAGGTGAGTTGATCGTTGACGGTGTTGATACCACGGTGCCGCTGTTTCACGCACTTTTGGCTGAACCTGATATTTTGTCGGGCAATTATAACATTCACTGGCTGGAAAAGTGGCTGGAGACCAACACAACACTGGGCTGACCCCGGACCATTTGCTGGCAGGTTACGCTGCCGGCATTTTTCCGATGTCTGAGGGGCGCAATGACCCCGAGATCTTTTGGGTAGATCCCAAAAGACGCGGCGTTTTGCCGATTGATAGCTTTCACATTTCGCGCTCGCTGGCGCGGCGCATCAGGCGCGGTACTTACCGGGCGACCTGCGATGTTGATTTTCTCGGCGTCGTTGCCGCTTGCGCTGACCGGCCGGAGACCTGGATCAACGCGCCAATCACTAAGCTATATCATGAGTTACATCTGCGCGGCCGCGCCCATTCGGTTGAGATTTGGAATGGCGAAAAACTGATCGGCGGCACTTATGGGGTTACCCTCGGACGGGCTTGGTTTGGCGAAAGCATGTTTTCGCGCCAAGTCGACGGCTCAAAAATGGCGCTGGCCTGTTTGACATCCACCCTGCATAAAGCAGGTTTTACGTTGTTTGATACCCAGTTTCTGACCCCGCATTTGGCCAGCCTAGGTGCTATTGAGATCAGCCGCAGCGCCTACCATGCCCAGCTGCAAAATGCGCTGGCTGGTGTTGCTCGGTTTCCGCATTCAGGTACGTTGACGCTTTAGGAAGTCAGGCAGTGCAGCGGCCAAACATCATAGCGTGGATGATCAAGCGCGCTGAGCGCTGGGGCCGAGGCCACCATCCAGCCTTCAAATATCGGCTCTGGGCCATTTTGATAATGGATCACCAGCCAGCCCCATGCGTCGCCCGACGGGTTGCTGGCCGGATAGCGGCACTCACCCAAAGTCACTGTCAAATGCCCGACACGTTCGGTTTGGCCCGAGGCCAATTCAAGATCAACATGCGTGCCGGTGATTTTGTCAAGCACCCGAATGATCGCGCCCGTGCCGGTACTTGCCGCCTCGGCCAGTGCCAAAGCAGGCGTCAGCAACATGGCAATGCTAAGCGCCAAGGCCCGGATCATTCAGAACTGCCAGATGCGAACTTAATCAGCAAATTCAACAGGCTAACTGAGCCTTGAGTGTCGACGATCTCGCCGCCATCGACAAAATTACTCATTGAGCCACCCGGCACAATCTCAACAAATGTTCCGCCCAAAAGTCCTTCTGAGGCGATAATGGCTGAGCTGTCATCGGGGATTGGTACTAGGCTGCCAAGGGTCATGGTGGTATCGGCCCGGTAGCTAACAGTGTTGAGCTCCATACCGGTAACAGTACCAATTTTTACACCTGCCAACCGCACATCAGTGCCGGGTGAAACACCCTCTGCCGAACGAAAACTGGCCGTCAACCTAATCTGGTCGCCACCCGGCCCAGTGCTAAAGCCAGTGCTTTGCGCCGCGAAAGCCAGAAAGCCCACTGCCACCGCCAGCACAACGCCGCCTGTTACCACCTCTGCAAGATTTTCGCGCATTTATATTACTCTGGTTGCCAAGCTTCGTAGTCTTTACGACCACCGCCACCGTTGCGAATAGAGCCTGCCGGGGCATAGGCCGCAGCCGTACCGGACAAGTTTTCTTGGTGTGGCTTTTCCCATTCTTTGCGCACCAGAGCGTTTTCGCCCGGGTGCTCATCAAATGTCTTATGCAGCCAGCCATGCCAGTTGGCATCAATCCGGCTGGCATCCATGCTGCCATTATAGATCACCCAACGGCGGCTATCATCTTTGGTGTGATAATAAATATTGCCGACCGAATCTTCGCCCACCCGCACGCCTTTGCGCCAGGTAAAGAGCTGAGTTCCCAGCGTCTGGCCGTCCCACCAGGTGACAGCACGCAAGATGGTAGATCCGATTCCCATGGCATTTCGCTCCGTTGGCTTCCCCTTGTTTTGCCGCACGCGCGGACAAAGGTCTAGGGGGCGTGTTTAGATCGGCGCATCTGCGCTGCTGTTCACATGCGGCAATCGCGCGGTAACTTCGATCTCAATCTTCATTTCCGGCTCCATGAGCCCGGCCTCTATCATCATTGCCGCTGGCAGCGCCTTGGCAAAAGCGGCAGATGTTATTGGCCAACATTCGGGAAAGTCGCTCTTCTTTGGTAAGATGTAGTGAACGCGCACAACATCATCCAGCCCACAACCAGCCTGCGCCAGCGCCGCCTCTATTGTGGCCAAAGCATTTGTGCATTGCTGAGCAACAGATGCGGGCATGATCATCGTGCTATAATCATAGCCCGTCGTGCCCGCGACAAAAACCCAGCCGCCCGACACCACTGCACGGCTATAGCCGATTTGCGCCTCAAAGGGTGACCCCGATGAAATATGCTTAACCGGCTGATCAGTCACCGGCTTAGCTCGCCGAAGCGGTTTCAGGTTTGTCGCCATAGATTGTCAGCGGTGATCCTTCTGGGCCAACAGCTTCCTCATTGACCACAACCTCGGTTACTTCATCAAGGCTCGGCAGTTCAAACATGGTATCAAGCAAGATATCTTCCATGATCGAGCGCAGCCCACGGGCACCGGTTTTACGGCCAATCGCGCGTTTGGCGATCGCAGAAAGCGCATCTTCGGTGAAGGTGAGCTTGGTGTCTTCCATCTCGAACAGCCGCTGATACTGCTTCACAAGCGCGTTCTTTGGCCCGGTAAGAATGGTCACCAATGCGTCTTGATCAAGATCAGTCAGCGTGGCGATAACCGGCAGACGGCCAACAAATTCCGGGATCAGCCCGAACTTTAGCAGGTCTTCTGGCTCGAGGTCATTAAACACATCGCCGACGCCGCGTTCATCAACATTTTGCACATCAGCGCCAAAGCCCATCGAAGAGCCTTTGCCGCGCTGCGAGATAATCTTATCGAGGCCCGCAAAAGCGCCACCACAGATGAACAGGATATTGGTCGTGTCCACTTGCAGGAATTCTTGCTGCGGATGTTTGCGCCCGCCTTGTGGCGGCACAGAAGCAACCGTACCTTCCATGATCTTCAGCAGCGCTTGCTGCACACCTTCGCCCGACACATCGCGCGTGATCGAAGGGTTGTCAGATTTGCGGGTAATTTTATCGACTTCATCAATATAGACGATGCCGCGTTGGGCGCGCTCGACGTTATATTCGGAGGCCTGAAGCAGTTTGAGGATGATGTTCTCGACATCTTCGCCAACGTAGCCAGCTTCGGTCAACGTCGTCGCATCGGCCATAGTGAACGGCACATCAAGAATACGGGCCAATGTTTGGGCCAACAAAGTCTTGCCGCAACCAGTTGGGCCGATCAGCAAAATATTGGATTTCGCCAGCTCAATATCGCCAGATTTGGCGGCATGGTTCAGGCGTTTATAATGGTTGTGCACGGCAACAGACAGCACGCGTTTCGCATGTACCTGACCGATAACATAATCATCTAGCACTTCGCAGATATCGCGCGGTGTTGGCACGCCATCGGCAGCTTTCAGACCAGTTGATTTAACCTCTTCACGGATAATATCCATGCAAAGTTCGACGCATTCATCACAGATGAACACAGTCGGGCCCGCAATGAGCTTGCGTACCTCATGCTGACTTTTGCCGCAAAAACTACAGTAGAGTGTGTTTTTGCTGTCATTGCCTGATGAATTTGCCATTCGAACCTCCAGGAACCTATCGGTCCTAATCTACTTGGTCGTTACTGCCCCAAAGCCAAGTCTAGGCTAGAGGGCAGCGCTCCACAATGTCAAATTGACCCTAAATGCGGATCAATTTTACCTTATCCCAACCCCATAACCGGGCCAGAAATGAACAATCCGTTAAGATTAATCGTCGCTCTCGTCAGAAGAAGCACGACTGGTCACAATTTTGTCAATCAGACCCCAATCTTTTGCATCTTCCGCCGACATGAAGTTGTCACGCTCAAGTGCGCTTTCAACCTTTTTCAAGCTTTGGCCGGTATGGGTCGCGAAAATTTTGTTCAACCGGTCCTTCAACTTTTGCGTTTCTGCGGCATGGATCATGATATCCGTTGCCTGCCCTTGATACCCGCCAGAAGGTTGATGAACCATGATACGGCTGTTCGGCAGTGAAAATCGCATGCCATTTTCGCCAGCTGCCAGCAGCAATGCGCCCATCGAGGCCGCCTGCCCAATGCACAAGGTCGAGACCTTGGGGCTAATATATTGCATCGTGTCGTAGATCGACAGACCCGATGTCACAACGCCGCCTGGGCTATTGATATACATTGAAATCTCTTTTTGCGGGTTCTCAGCTTCAAGGTGCAGAAGCTGGGCCACCACAAGTTGGCTCATGCCATCATGCACCGGGCCATTAAGAAAGATGATCCGCTCCTTGAGCAGCCGTGAAAAGATATCATAGGCCCGTTCGCCGCGTGCCGTCTGCTCAACGACCATGGGAACAAGATTCATATAGGTATCAACTGGGTCTTGCATCTTTTTATCCTTTTTCGGGACAATGTCATTCTTGACAAGGTCAGATTTGGTCAGTTTTACGGACAAGCCGAGGGCTGAATATCCCAAAATCCCTTTCGGAGTCTTAGTGACAGCTAAGATAGGCTTCAAGGCCGGTAATTCCCACGCCCGCAGGGCAAAAAATATGTGATTATCTTGCATCGGTAATCTTGACATATCTGTAAGCCGTGACTTACGGTAAGTCATGAGTTACGAAAGCGCAATAGCCGCTTTGGCAGATCCAACGCGGCGCCAGATGATAGAGCGGCTGCGCGCCGGGCCTTTGGCCGTCGGCGCGCTGGCCGCTGGGCTGCCGGTCAGCCGGCCTGCCGTGTCACAACATCTCAAGGTTTTGGCCAGTGCCGGGCTGGTACAGGTCGCGCCGTGCGGCACCAAGCGGCTCTACTCATTGGCCCCTGAC
>JAESRD010000396.1 GCA_016764835.1 Paracoccaceae bacterium
AAAGGTCACAGATTCGTCGATACATAGTCAAGCAAAGTTGAGTGCCGTCGCAAGGCAGCTCAATGAACGTCCTCGAAAAACGCTGGGGTATGAGACACCGGCCGAGCGTTTCAAGGCATGTGTTGCGTTGACCCGTTGAAACCACCAGCGGAAGTAGATTTCCACCCTCGTTGGGGCGCGTCAATCTCTCCGGCCGAGACCCAGATGATTTCGACAATTATTCGTGCGTCCCAGCCATTTTCTCTCATTGGCTCAGGGATGTCATCGGCAGAAGTAGTCGCGCGTGAAGACCTAAAAATGTGGGTGATGTTGAACACGGCAATGGGAGATATCTTTGATATTTCGGTTTTTCGACAGCGGCTCGGCGAAAGCGAGACGCTGGATGTCGTCGGCAGAAGCAATATTATTAAGGCGCATTATTTTCCTGCCGCCGACATGACCCTGTTCGAGAACACTTTGCGCCGCACCTTCGTGACATGGAAGCTAGGCCGGACAAACCAGCTCTGACCAGCGGCGCGTCAATCCGTAGATTATCCGACATATTTGCAACGACCGCCTGTCGGCATCGCCGTCTAGTACGGTGCGTCTTCGAGCACACCATCCGCCGACATTTGCGCATAGAGCAACCCTTCGCGCAGGCCGCGATCAGCCACGGACAGCCGGTCAGTTGGCCACAGCCGGATCAGCGTTTGCAAAATGGCAGCACCTGACATGATCAGCGCTTGCCGGTCTTTGCCAATACGCGGGTCATTGCGCCGCCCGTCGGGGCCGAGCGTCAGGTAGCCGCGGATCACCTTGTCGATCTGGTCTGATGTCATGCGCAACCCGTCAACCTTGTTGCGGTCATAGCGCTTGAGCCCCAAATGGCTGGCGGCAACCGTGGTCACCGTGCCCGATGTGCCGATGATCTGAAAACCTTCACGCACCTGGGCGGCGGCAGACGGGGCAAAGCCTGACAGACCCTCCTCGAAGAACCAGCTCATCAGCGCAAACCGCGCCGCATCATCCTCAACATCTTGAAATTGATCGCGCAGAGTGGCAACGCCCAGCGGCACGGATATCCAGTCAACCACTTTGGCCGCCTGAAACGGGCCGGGATCGGCGCGAAAACCTGCATGGAGCCGCATGATAGAACGCGGCCGTTCGCGTGGCGGCACTTGGGTCAGGTCTATCCAGACCAGCTCAGTTGAGCCGCCGCCAATATCGACAACCAGCATCTGCTCGGTCCGGGTTGAGACCAGCGGCGCACAGGAGATCACGGCCAGCCGGGCTTCTTCCTCTGGCTCAATAATTTCAAGGGTAACGCCGGTCTCGCGGCGTAAATGCTCCAAAAAGGCCGGGCCATTTTTGGCACGCCGACATGCCTCGGTGGCGACAAGCCGCATGCGTTTCACACCGTGACGTTCAAGCTTTTGTTTGCAGATGCGCACAGCCGAAATCGTGCGTGACATTGAGCTGCGCGAAAGCCTGCCAGTGGTTTCTAAACCATGGCCCAGCTGCACCGTTTTGGAGAAGCTATCCACCACATGAAATTGGCTGCCCTTTGGCTGGGCAATCAACATCCTGCAGCTATTTGTACCCAAGTCCAGCGCCGCATAGAGCGAGGTCGGATCAGGGGGTCTGGGCGCGTGGGTATCAACCGCCTTGGGGAACGCGCGCGCGCCATTGCGACGCTTGGGCGCCATATCAACGCCCTCCATTTTCGAGTTAGCTTAAGATTAAGCGCGCTGAGGCTTATGCGCAACCCTTTGCAACAATTGTCGCTTGCGAGTCGCGGTCTGTACGGGTCCGAATCTAAGTCAATGTATACATTGACTAGGCGTATGCGGCTTTCTAGGCTTGCTTCATATCTCAATGACCGCCTAAATAGGGCGGTAAACAACAGGAGCCAGCCATGCCAAAAGTCACAATAGTATATTGGCGCGATATTCCGGCGCAAGTTATCGTTGGCCGCGGCCGCAAAGCCGCCAAAGTGCAGCTCTCTGAGCGGTTTGAACAAGCGATCGACAGGGCGGCAATGCGGGTCGGTGCCGCCGATACTGACGCATATTTGGCCGAATGGCGTCGTTCAACCGGTGAAGACGTCGCCGGAGAGCCGCAAAATGTCGCGCAAGCAGAGGCCTCTAGGCTTGAGGCAGAATACGACAAGGTACGTCTTATGGCGCTGATCGACGCTGATGGTCACGAAAAATTGGCTGATGGCTAACACAAACAAACCGGCGCAGAGCCGGGTCAGGGAGGTTCTGATGTCACTATTGCCCTTTTCCCGCCGCAAAAAGGCAGCTGTCTCAAATGTGGGGGTTGCTGATAGCGGCCAAACTGAGCAGTTCCTTTCCGGCTTTTCTATTGAGGTCATGCCGCGCACGGCGGCCAAGATAGAAGACTTCACTGCGCTGCTGCCAAAAGACACACGTGTATACATTGCTCATATTGATGGCACGCCAATTGAAGACATGGTTGCCACGGCCAGCCGCATTGCCGCGCAGGGTTTCCCTGTCATGCCACATATTCCGGCCCGGATGATCGCCGATGAGGCCATGTTAGCCGACTGGATCGCGCGTTATCAGGGCGAGGCCGGGGTCGAGCAAGCGTTGCTTCTGGCCGGGGGGCTGGCCACAGCGCGGGGCGATTATGATAATTCTATGCAGCTCTTGGAGAGCGGTCTTTTTGACAAAGCCGGGTTCAAACGGCTGCATGTCGCTGGCCACCCCGAAGGCAGCCGCGACATTGACCCCGATGGCTCTGACCGCGCCGTCATGGAAGCGCTGCATTGGAAGCAGGCATTTACCGAGCGTACAGACGCGACAATGGCCCTTGCCACACAGTTCTGTTTTGACGCCGCACCAGTGATCGCTTGGGCCGACCGCTTGGCTGAAGAGAAAATTTCACTGCCCATTCACATTGGCACTGCCGGCCCGGCCAAACTGCAAACGCTCATAAAATTTGCAATTGCCTGCGGCGTGGGCGCTTCGCTCAAGGTTTTGCAAAAGCGAGCCATGGATGTGACCAAACTGCTCTTGCCCTATGAGCCAACCACGTTCATTGCTGATCTGGCCCGTCACAAAGCGGCGAACCCTGGCTTTGGCATTGAACAGGTTCACTTCTTTCCGCTTGGCGGCATAAAGACCACAGCGGCTTGGACCGCTCAGAATGGTGGCGCATCTGGCATAGCCGCCGCGCAGCAAGGATAGAAGCATGACCCGCACGATTATTGAATCCAAAACCAAAACGGCGATTATCGGTTTTGATCAACCCTTCTGCGTTATCGGCGAGCGGATAAACCCGACAGGGCGCAAGAAGCTGGCAGCTGAGCTTGAGGCGGGCGATTTCTCGACCGTTGAGCGCGATGCTTTGGCGCAGGTGGCGGCCGGGGCTACGGTGCTCGATATTAATGCGGGCGTTGTATACAATTCCAACCCCAACCCGAACGAGACCGAGCCGCCATTGATGACGGCAATTTTGAAGATGGTGCAGGGGCTGGTTGATGTACCGCTGGTTATTGACAGCTCTGTGCCTGCCGCATTAGAGGCAGGGCTAAAGGTGGCCGAGGGTCGGCCAATGGTCAATTCGGTGACCGGCGAAGAAGAACGCATGGAGTTCGTCTTTCCGCTGATCAAGAAATACAACGTGCCGGTTGTGGCGATATCGAACGATGATAGCGGTATTTCTGAAGACCCAGATGTGCGGTTTGAAGTTGCCAAAAAGATCGTGCAACGGGCGGCTGACTTTGGCATTCCGGCGCATGATGTTGTGGTTGACCCGCTGGTTATGCCAGTTGGGGCCATGGGCACGGCCGGTTTGCAGGTCTTTGCGCTGGTGCGGCGTTTGCGCGATGAGCTGGGAGTGAACACAACATGTGGCGCGTCCAATATCTCGTTTGGCCTGCCAAACCGTCACGGCATTAACAACGCGTTTTTGCCAATGGCCATTGCCACCGGCATGACATCGGCGATCATGAACCCTGTGGCTTTGCCGGTATCGCAGCTTAAAATAGTTGAGAAAAAGGCAGCCCTTGCGGCAGCGGGCATTGTGTTCCCTGAAGACATTGACGACGAGACTTTCGTCGTATTGCTCGGTATGGGATCGACCAAATCTCTGGCCAGCAAAGAGATGGAGGCCGTGCGCGCCGCCAACTTCCTGAGCAACAACGACTCGTCAGGCGCTGAATGGATACGCACCAACCGTGACCCGAAGGCAGCGGCATCACGCGGGCGCCGCGCCGGCGGCAGACGCCGGGGGTAAAACACGCGCCGGCGGCAGACGCCGGGGGTAACATTCTGTCAGGCGGGCGGCGTCGGGGCTAATTGGCAGCCCTGCGGCAGTGGTCCGGCTAAAAACTAAGCGGCATGGCGCAAGATTAGGCCATGCCGCTTTTTAGGGGCGGTAAAGCAGCTATGCTTGCGCCCAAGTACACAGCGGTCTATGCCCCGCCTATGGCAACAACACCCAAAAATACCAGCGGCCGTGGCCGTCGTGATCTGACCATTCGGGTCAAAACCGCGCGCGGGCGCAAACTGTCGTCTAAACTGTGGCTTGAGCGGCAGCTCAACGACCCCTATGTGCAAAAGGCACGGGCCGAAGGGTATCGGGGCCGGGCCGCCTATAAGATTATGGAAATCGACGATAA
>JAESRD010000397.1 GCA_016764835.1 Paracoccaceae bacterium
CGGGCGGCTGATCCGTGGCGCGCCGGCCATCGGCCCAGCGCAATGCATCGGCCAAGGCAGCGTCATTTTCCGGCCCGTTTGGGTCTGCGGCTTTGCGCAGCTCTGCCGGGTCTGTGGCCCGCAAGCCAAAGATATTGACCGCCCGAAACGCGCCAAAGCCCAGCGCCCGCGCCCGGCGTTCACAGCGCTCAATGGTCGGGTCATTATGCGCTTCGGTGGCTTTGGACGGGTTGAGCATAATGTACAAAAGACCCGGCTTGGTGGCGTCCCATTCGCGAGTGAGCGCATAGCGAAATGTCTCGCATTGCGAGTAATCGGCTGATGAGATTGTACCGTCTTGCGCGTGCTGGCGGCTGATCATTGAGGGTCAGTCACCGGCTGCACAAACACCCGCGACGGATGCAACTCACCGCCCATATAGCGGCCAATAGCAATCGGCTGGCCGTCATGGCTGGCCCAACATTCAGCGCCATATTCGATGGCGGATGTGGCGATAACACTGGCCGGGTTGCCGTTGCGCAGACGCGCCACGCTCATCGCCGGGCAGGTGGCTTGCGGCAGATCGCCAAGTGCCGTCTCTATTGGCAAAAGCAGGGCGTCGAGTTCGGCATGGCTCTTGCCTTCGAGCGCTTCCATCAGCGTGCCATTTTCCACATCAAACGGCCCAGACCAGACCCGCCGCAGGGTGACCACATGGCCCAAACAGCCAAGCAATTGCCCAAGATCGCGGGCGATTGCCCGCACATAGCCGCCTTTGCCGCAGGTCATCTCTAGCGTGACATGGTCGGCATCTGGCCGGTCGGTTAGCACCAGCTCTTCAACCCAGAGCGGCCGGGCCGATAATTCAACATCAGTGCCCGCGCGGGCAAGCGCATAGGCGCGTTCGCCGTTGATTTTGACAGCCGAAAAGGCAGGCGGCACCTGCATTACATCGCCGATAAACGTGGCTAGCCCGGCAATGATCTCGTCATCCGTGGGGCGCAAATCGCTCTGCGCGGTGACTTCGCCCTCGGCGTCATCGGTGTTGGTCGCCTGGCCCAGCCGCACTGTAAATTCGTAGCATTTTAGCGCATCGGTTATGTAGGGCACGGTTTTGGTCGCCTCGCCCAAGGCCACGGCCAACACCCCGGTTGCTGCCGGATCAAGCGTACCGGCATGGCCAGCTTTCTTGGCGCCAAACAGATATTTGATCTTATTGACCACTGCGGTCGAGGTCGGACCTGCTGGTTTATCAATAACCAACCACCCCGAAACGTCCCGTCCTTTTTTGCGCCGTGCCATTGCTGTCTCCTGCTCATGGAAGAGCGGCGGGATTAGTCGCCCGCAGCGCTGGGGTCAACCGTGCTTAGCACACCGATGATTGGCCCCATGGTGAAGCCAAGGTCAGAGCGGCCGAGTGACGGGGCGTGCAGCCGCGAGATATTGCCATCGAGAAACAGCGCTTGGTCGAGGCCGAGATGGTCACGAAACAACCGGCCAAATTGGTGAAAATTTACCGGCTGGTTTGAGATGGCGAACACGGTTTGGCCGCCGCCGGTGCCGACGCCATTGCGGTAATAATATGATGTTGAATGCGCGAGGAAGCGCGGGTGCAGCGCACCGTCGATCACCAGCATTGGCCCAGATTGAGTGGCATAGCGGCAGGTGGGGGCGGCGCTGCGGTAAGCAAGCGTCTCGTAAACCCGTGGCGCATCGCTACCAAAGCACAGCACACCGTTTGGCAGCAGGCCAAAGTTGCCGGGCCCGTCAGAGGTAATCAGCCTATGCTGCTCAACCCCGCCTTCGATATATAGCCCAACAGGGCTGCGGTCTGGCTGGTACATGCCAGCATTCATTGCGAAAAGTAGGCTTTGGCCAATATGCGCGGCCTCGACGGCCCTAAAGCTGCCAAGCGGGCTGGCATTAGCTCCGTTGAGAAACAGGCGGATGTCATCATCCGGGGCCAGACTGCAAATCGTGTAGGACAGCGTGTCATAAACCGTGTCATGGCACTCAACCGCTTGGGCGGTGCCAGTGCAGAGCAGCGCAAGCAGGGCCAGCGCCGTTCTGATCATTTATCTAGGTCCTGTTTGACATTATCTTCTGCCAGCAACCGCTTGGTTTCATCCATACGGTCAAAGGTGTCATCCAACTCAAACCGCAGTTCGGGCGAATGTTTGAGCCGCAGGTTCTTGGTGATGATCCAACGCAGCTCTTGCTTGTTGCGGCGCAAGGCGTCGAGCACTTCGTCTTTGTCACCGCCGCCAAGCGGCAAGATAAAGACGGTGGCGATCTTGAGGTCGGGCGACGCCCGGACCTCGCCCACAGTGATCGACAGCCCATAAAGGACGGGGTCATGCAACTTGCTCTGCAAGAACACAGTCGAAAGCTCGCGGCGGATAACCTCACCGATGCGGAGCTGGCGCTGCGAAGGCGCGCCGTGATTGTTAAAACGTTTCTTTGCCATAGGTCTCATTTAGGGCTTTGGCCGGGGCTTGCCAAGCGAGGCTTTGCTGTTTGCTTTGCGCAGGGTAAGAGGGCGAGGCTATTACAGGAGAACCGATCATGAGTGAGCTACCGGGAATTGTCGTCACAGGGGCCTCTGGGCGTATGGGGCAGATGTTGCTGAAGACCGTGATCGGGTCTGATAAAGTGCGGCTTGTTGGGGCGCTGGAGCGGCCGGGCCATGATTGGGTCACCGTCGATATTGGCGTGGCCCTTGGTGGCCAGCCTATTGGGCTGCTGGTGGCTGATGATCCGGCGGCGTGTTTTGCCGGGGCGCAGGCAGTGGTTGATTTTACAGCGCCCGCCGTGACCGTGAGCTTTGCGCCGCTGGCTGCCGCCGCCGGTGCGGCGCATATTATTGGCACAACCGGGCTGGAGCCCGCGGATATCGCCGCGCTGGATGCTGTCGCCAAAACCGGCGTGATTGTGCGCGCGGGCAATATGAGCCTTGGGGTCAACTTGCTGACCAGCCTTGTGCAAAAGGTCGCCGCAGCACTTGATGATGATTTCGACATTGAAATCGTCGAGGCGCACCACCGGCATAAGGTCGATGCGCCATCGGGCACAGCGCTCATGCTCGGCGAGGCGGCAGCGGCAGGGCGAGGTGTGGTGTTGAGTGACGTGTCAGACCGGGCGCGGGACGGCTTGTCCGGCGCGCGCAAACGCGGCGATATTGGCTTTGCCGTGGTGCGGGGTGGCGATATTGTTGGCGAACACGAGGTGATTTTCGCGGCAATGGGCGAACAGATACGGCTGCGCCATGTGGCGACAGACCGGGCGCTGTTTGCCAAAGGCGCGCTAAGGGCTGCGCTTTGGGCGCAGGGCCGCGCGCCGGGGGCCTATGACATGATGGATGTTTTGGGGCTTTAGCTTCAGCCGGGTCAGCTAAAAATCGACGGCAATGCCTTTGCGCTCCCAGTCGCCAAAGCGGACAGGTTCTGGGCCGTCGCGCCCGCCCAGCTCTTTGGGCAAGGCGGCGTTTTTGGCCGCTTGTTTGCGGCGGGTCTCGGCCTCGGCAAGGGCGCGTTTGGCGGCGTCGGGCAGGTCTGGCGTGGCTTTGGTCATGACGTGGTGTCCTATTAGACGGCTCTAGTTTTCATTAGGCAGGTGGGCATGCAGGTTCTTGAAACAAGAGGGCCGCTGGGATAGGCCAACGCGATTAGCATATTTTCGGAGAATGAACCATGGCCGCAGGGCAGGGGCAAGCGAAAGCACAAAGTAAGGCCAGCGGTGATGGCTCCAGTTCGGGTGCGGTCCCAAGCGCGGGCCTTGGGCCGCGCAAAGCGGCGCTGCGCTTGGTTGGCGGCGTGCTGAGCGAAGGCAAATTGCTGCCAGAAATGGCGCATGAGCCATTTTTTGCTGCTTTGCCGCCAGACGGGCGGGCGCGGGCGCAGCGGCTGGCTTTGCAAGTGCTGCGGTCAATGAGCCGGGCCGACAAGCTGCTCGAACCGCATTTGAGCCGTAAGCCGCCTTTGGCCGTGCGCAATGTTTTGCGGCTGGGTGTGGTTGAGCTGATGGACGGCGAGGCGGCGCATGGTGTGGTGAATGATCTGGTGACGATCATTGCCAAGGGCAAACGCACGCAGAATTACAAAGGCTTGGTTAACGCGGTGCTGCGCAAGATGGCCGGGCAAGAAGATTTGGCACAGGCTTGGGCCAAACTGACCGTGCCGCGCCTGCCAAACTGGCTGCGTCAGCCGCTGGTCCATGCGTGGGGGCGGCCTGCTATTGTCGCGGCTGAGGCGGCGCATTTCGTTGGGGCTGCGCTTGATATTACGCCGCGCGGTGGAAATGGAGAGGCTTTGGCCGAGCGCCTGAAGGGCAGGCTTTTGCCGACAGGGACTATTCGGCTTGATGGCGCGCGGCAGGTCTCGGCCCTGACCGGCTTTGAGGCCGGCGAATGGTGGGTGCAAGACGCTGCAGCTGCGCTGCCTGCGCGCATTTTGAACGCTCAAGCCGGGGAAACCGTGTTGGACCTGTGCGCCGCACCGGGCGGCAAGACCATGCAGATGGTGGCGGCAGGGGCCACGGTGACGGCGGTTGATAGCTCAGCCACGCGGCTGGAGCGGCTGGAGGAGAACCTTTGGCGCACCCGGCTAAAAGCCGAGGTGATCTGCGCCGATGCGCTGACATTTGAGGGCGGGCCATATGATGCTATATTGCTCGATGCGCCCTGTTCGGCGACCGGCACGGTGCGGCGCCATGCTGACCTGCCACATGCGAAAGATGGCTCTGGATTCTTTGAGCTGATCGCACTGCAAACGCAGATGCTCGACCATGCTTTGAGCCTGCTCAAGCCCGGCGGACGGCTGATTTATTGCGCCTGTTCGCTGCTGCCTGATGAGGGCGAGGTGCAGGTTGAAGAAGCGCTGGCGCGCCATGATGGGCTAGTGGCCGACAAGACCGCGCTGGAGGTGCCCGGAGTCGCGCCAGAATGGCACACATCCGAAGGCGGTTTGCGGCTTTTGCCGGGCTATTGGCCCGATCAGGGCGGCATGGACGGCTTCTACATTGCCTGTTTGCGAAAGCCTGCGTGACTTGGACGCAAGGGGGCGGTATATTCGCGCCAATGACGGTATATGTTTGGCAAAAGACGGGCCAAATGCGGGCCGCAATACAGGGGCCAAAAGGCTCTGGGCAGAGGCAGCAGTAACGTGGCCATTGGGCAATCATGGGCGGCGCGCGGGGCGCGCCTGACAAACCGCTATCACGCCCGCATGGCCGGGCGCACAGCGGCGGCGACAGGTTTTGTCTCTAGCCCTGAGCCGCGCACCATTGGCCGCTTTGCCAAGGGTCGCCAACTTGTTGCCGGTAATTTCCTATTCTCAGGCCAACTTATTGAAGCGCCGGGCGCGTCGATCTGGGAGATAGGCCCCGAAGAGGCGGGCTTTGCCGCCGAGCTGCACGGCTTTGGCTGGCTTGATGATCTGGCCGCTATTGGCGATGCCAAAGCCCGTGACCGGGCGCAAACATGGCTGTTTGACTGGATACGGCGCTACGGCGATGGCACGGGGCCGGGCTGGTCGCCTGATCTTACCGGGCGACGGTTGATCCGCTGGATCAGCCATGCGCTGCTTATCTTGCGCGGCCAAGATAAGGGCAAATCTGACTTCTTCTATGCGTCTCTGACGCGGCAAAGCGTCTACCTTTCCAAACGTTGGCGTGTTGCCCGCCCCGGCCTGCCGCGCTTTGAGGCACTGACGGGTATGGTCTATGCGGGGCTCAGCCTTGAGGGCATGGAAAGCTACGCCGACCCGGCGATTGCCGCTTTGGCCAATGATTGTGCGCAGCATATCGACAGCGGTGGCGCGATCCCGACGCGCAACCCCGAAGAGCTGCTAGAGATATTCACCCTGCTGACATGGGCCGCGCAGTCGTTGGCCGAGGCCGCAAAACCCGCGCCCAAGCCGCTTCTGGCCGCGATTGCCCGCATCGCCCCTACCTTGCGCGGGTTGCGCCACTCTGACGGCGGCTTGGCCCGGTTTCATGGCGGTGGGCGCGGCATGGAAGGGCGGCTTGACCAAGCATTAGCTGCATCGGGCGTGCGCGACAGGCGCCGCTCTGGGCTGCATATGGGCTTTGCCCGCCTGTCAGCCGGGCGCACGACGCTTATTGCTGATGCCGCCAGCCCGCCCACCGGCGCGGCCAGCCATGAGGCTCATGCCTCGACACTGGCGTTTGAGCTGACATCGGGGCGCAGACAGCTGATTGTGAACTGCGGCGCAGGCACGCCGTTTGGCGAAGAATGGCGCCGCGCCGGGCGGGCGACACCGTCGCATTCGACCCTCGGGGTTGAGGGCTATTCATCGGCCCGGCTGGCGCATCACCGCAGCGCCGCCACCCATGTTCGCGAGCGCCTGATTGATGGCCCAGATAAGGTACCGGCCGAGATCCGCGATGTCGGCGACAGAACCCGGCTGGAGATTGCCCATAATGGCTGGCAAAAGACCCACGGGCTAACCCATGCCCGTACGCTTGATCTTAGCTATGATGGCCGGACCCTGCGCGGCGAAGACCTGCTGACCACGCTCAGCTCTGCCGACAAGCTGCGCTTTGACCGGGCGATGGATGATCTCAAACTCCAGGGTATCACCGTTTCAGTGCGGTTCCACCTGCATCCAGAGGTCGAGGCCGCGCTGGACATGGGCGGCAAGGCCGTGTCGCTGACGCTCAAAAGCGGCGAAGTCTGGGTGTTTCAGCAGCGCGGAGACGCCCAACTCACCCTTGAGCCGTCAGTTTTTCTTGAGAATGGGCGATTAAAGCCGCGTGCGTCAAAGCAGGTGGTTTTATCTGGCCGGGCAATGACATATGCGACCCGCATCCGCTGGACGTTGTCCAAGGCGAAGAGCACGCCAGATACGCTGCGAGATCTGGCCTCTGATGACCCATTTGCGGAAGTTGCGATAGAATGAACTGGACCTTTACATGACCGAGGCTGGCATATGACCGATACTGCTCCCATCAAACGCGCGCTGCTTTCTGTGTCTGACAAGACCGGGCTGGTTGATCTGGCCCGCGCTTTGCACGACCGTGGGGTTGAGCTGCTGTCAACCGGCGGCTCGGCGGCAATGCTACGCGAACAGGGTCTGCCAGTGCGCGATGTGGCCGATGTTACCGGCTTCCCTGAGATGATGGATGGCCGGGTCAAAACTCTGCATCCGGCGGTGCATGGCGGGCTACTGGCTGTGCGGGCCAATGCCAGCCATATGGCGGCAATGGTTGAGCATAATATACCGGCAATCGATCTGCTGGTGGTTAATCTCTACCCATTTGAGGCCACGGTGGCGCGCGGCGCAGGCTACGACGAGACCATCGAGAACATCGATATTGGCGGCCCGGCCATGATCCGGGCTGCGGCCAAGAACCATGCCGATGTGGTTACTCTGGTCGATACCGAAGACTACAACGCGCTGCTGGCCGAAATGGACACGCAGAAAGGCGGCACAACACTGGCCTTCCGCCAAGACATGGCTCAGATCGCCTATGCCCGCACCGCCGCGTACGACGCTGCCGTGTCCACATGGATGGCCGGCGCTATTGGCCAAGACAAGCCGCGCCGCGCCGCTTTTGCCGGCACTTTGCGTCAGACCCTGCGCTACGGCGAGAACCCGCACCAACAGGCCGCGTTTTACACCGATGGCGCGACCCGGCCCGGCGTATCAACCGCCAAGCAATGGCAGGGCAAAGAGCTGTCGTTTAACAATATCGGTGACACCGACGCGGCCTTTGAGCTGGTCGCCGAGTTCGCCCCCGAAGACGGCCCGGTCTGCGCGATTATCAAACATGCCAACCCCTGCGGCGTGTCGCGTGGGGCAACTTTGGTCGAGGCCTACAGGGCCGCCTATGATTGCGACCGCACCTGCGCCTTTGGCGGTATCGTCGCGCTGAACCAAAAGCTTGATGAGGCCACGGCGCTAGAGATCGTCAAAATCTTCACCGAAGTGGTGATTGCCCCCGATGCCGACGCTGCCGCCCGCGCGGTTTTTGCCAGCAAGAAGAACCTGCGCCTGCTGACCACCGGCGGCATGCCAGACCCGCAAGCGCCGGGCAAAGTGTTTAGCCAAGTCTCGGGCGGTTTTCTGGTGCAAGACCGCGACGCCGAGCGGCTGGCAGTTGACGGCTTTAAGGTGGTGACCAAACGGGCGCCAACCGCCCAGCAAATGGCCGATCTGCGGTTCGCTTGGATCGTCGCTAAACACGTTAAATCTAACGCGATCATCTATGTCAAAGACCAGACAACTGTCGGCGTCGGCGCGGGCCAAATGAGCCGGGTCGATAGCAGCCGGATCGCAGCGCGCAAAGCCGAAGACATGGCCAGCGCCATTGGCCAAGACCAAAGCACGGCCATCGGTTCTGTTGTGGCCTCTGACGCGTTCTTCCCGTTTGCGGACGGGCTGTTGGCAGCCGCCGCAGCCGGTGCACAGGCGATTATTCAGCCCGGCGGCTCAATGCGGGATGACGAGGTTATTGCTGCGGCTGACGAGGCTGATCTGGCAATGGTATTTACTGGTATGCGCCACTTTAGGCACTAA
>JAESRD010000398.1 GCA_016764835.1 Paracoccaceae bacterium
GCGCGGCGCGTTAAGCGTGACGATCACCTCGACATCTGCCGGTAGATTGCGCCGGATCAGGCCGGAAGCCACCATTTCGCAATCGCAGATCACCTTTGCACCCGCCGCTAAAGCCGCCATACCGCGCGCGGCAGCACCGGGCGAAAAGGCGAGCCGATCGGCTATCTCTATCATGCCACATGCATGGATCAGGCGAGCGACCACGGGCTGCATTTCCACCGGAAACCGCTCAATCCGGGCCTCTTTGCGCACGGTTTCAAACGATTGTTTGTAGATCGCCGCCGGGTCTTTGAGATAGGGGCGCATCAGGTTTTCTTTGATTTCAGGGCCGAAATCGGCCCGTGTGGATGGGTTGGGTGCGGGTATTGGGCGTGAACGTGATCATGGGCGTGATCATGCGAATGGCCGTGGCCGTGGGCGTGAACATGCGCCGCCTCATCCTCCAGCCTGCAAACCCCGGTGCAAAATGTGTCGCATTGCACACAGGTCTCGACATTTGAGCCCGGCGCATTGGCGCCTTGGCCCTCAACATGGTGGTGGTGGCTCTCTTGCACAGCGCCAACCTCGGCCTCAAAGCCCAATATCTGGGTGCGATACTTGCAGGTGCCACAGGTCAGCGGCGGCGCCTCGCCCAGCTGCTCATAGAGCCGCTCAACAAAAGTATCGCGCACCAGCGCATGGTTGCCCAGATAGGGCGCTTTGATGAACTGAATATGCGGGTGTTCGGCGGCGACCTGATCGGTAAAGCCGTAGATACGGTCGATCAAAATGCCTGAGAACAGGAAGTATGGAAACACGATAACCCGTTTATACGGCAACTTAGCCACATGGCTCAGGCACGGCTCAACCAGCGGGAAAGTCACACCAGAATAGCCAGTCTCGCACCAGCCAAAACCCATGCCTTCCCAGAGCATCCGGGCGATCTTGCTGACATTGCCATTGGCGTCGGGGTCCGACGCGCCGCGGCCAATAACCGCCAGACAGGTCTCTTCCATCGACACGTCGCCCAGCTCAGCATTGGCCTTATCAACCGCACTTTGTATCCGGTCGGCGGCGGCGGCCAACATCTTGGCGTCAACCCCCAGCTCACGACCATAGCTGATGTTTACACTATGCTTGGCGGCATAAGTGTTGAGCACTGTGGGGATGTCATTTTTCGAGTGCATCGCCGCCAGCAACATGCCCGGTACCGCCAATATCCGGGTGCAGCCAGCGTCGCGCAACTTATCAAGTCCGTCGCGGATCAGTGGATTGGCAAATTCGAGATAGCCGTATTCAACAGCAATAGCCGCACCGCCAGCGGCCTCTAACGCGGCTTGTGGCAAAGCCTGCGGCAAAGCTTCGGCAAAGGCGCGAAACTCATCGACTGCCGCCGCAGAGCGCGAGCCGTGGCCGCATAGCATGATCCCTAGCTTTTCACCTTGCTGTTGGGCCTGCCCAAAGGCGGCCAATGCCGCTGCGCGGGTCTCGTTCATGCTGGCACCTCGGCGTCCAAATCAGGCGCGTCCTTATCTTTGCCCTTGAGCGCGCCATAAAGCCCCGCCGCAACCGCCACACCAACAGCAATGCCAATGGTCCAATGATCATGCCCAGCTAACGCCCCAATATGGCCGGGATCAGCGGCGACGGGCGATGCAAAAAGGGCGAAAGCTGGCAATGTGAAATAGCGCATGGCGTTCCTTATCATTCGTTGAACGCACCAGATGCTGGCCGGGGCAAAGCAGCCCAGCTCTGACGATGCAAACCTTGGCCCCCTGATGGGTAGACCGCCGCTTGCCAACCGCTCTGGCCCGTTTCGGGCTTCGTCACCTCACTCATAGGCCGCCCAAGCGCCCGGCGCAAACCTGTTTGCGCCAACTGCGCGGTAAAATACGGCATTTTCTTTATTGTTAGCCACCCGGCTCACCGCACATAGCGCACCTGAAACTGTGTTCAATGTGCATGCGCGCATGGCCCTTGTGCCTCGCAAACCATACCCAGCACTGCCGCTCCCGGCTAAACCACCCCAACGAGCAGCGCGAATCATAAGAGAGAACCGCCATGGGCAGATTAGTGAACGGCGAATGGACTACCGAATGGTACGACACCAAAAGCACCGGCGGCGCGTTTAAGCGCAGCGAAGCCAAGTTTCGCAACTGGGTCACACCTGATGGTGCGGCCGGAATTACAGGGCAAAACGGCTTTAAGGCCGAGAGCGGGCGCTACCATCTTTATGCCTCTTATGCTTGCCCATGGGCCCACCGCACGCTGATATTTCGCGCCCTTAAAGGGCTGGTGCCGCATATTAACGTCAGCATCGTTCACCCCGATATGCTCGATGATGGTTGGGTCTTCGACACCAGCTTTGATGGCGCGACCAAAGACGCGCTCTTTGGGCTGCGCTTCGCCCGCGACATCTATCTTAAAGCCGATCCGCAAGCTTCATGCCGGGTCACCGTGCCTATCTTGTGGGACAAAGAGCGCAGAACCATTGTCTCAAACGAGAGCGCCGAGATCATTCGCATGTTTGGCAGCGCCTTTGATGGTATGACCGGCAACAGGTTAGATATGTGGCCGCTCGCCCAGCGCGACGCCATAGCCGAGGTCAATGACCGTATCTATGCGACCCTCAATAACGGCGTCTACAAAGCAGGCTTTGCCACGACCCAAGCCGCCTATGACGCCGCTATTGGCCCGTTATTTGAGACGCTAGACTGGTTGGAAGACCGCCTGCAAAGCCGCCGCTACCTGATGGGCGCGCAAATAACAGAGGCCGATTGGCGGCTCTTCACCACGCTGGCCCGGTTTGACGCGGTCTATCACGGCCATTTCAAATGCAACCGGCGCAAGCTTATCGAATACACTAACCTTTGGGCCTATACCCGCGACCTGTACCAGCAGCCCGGCGTAGCCGAGACGCTACAGATGGATCACATTACCCGGCATTATCACTATTGCCACGACACCGTGAACCCGAACAGGATTGTGCCAATTGGACCTGTGATCGATTTCATGCAACCGCATAACCGCGCGGCACTTTAGGCGGCAGCCCCTGCCCCACCAAAATGCGCAACCATCGCCGTCAGGTCTTCTGGCGGCGTCTCAGTTTGCACAAAAGCCCGCGCATTAGGGGCCAGCGCAAAGATTGAGCCATCAGAGAAGAACGAGGTGTCAGTGACGAAGATCACCTTGGCATTGGGCCGCCGGTAGCGGGCATAGTCGGCTACTGGCAGGCCAGAATCACCGTCATTCTTATTGCCAAGCACAAGGTCAGCGACGATCACATCATAGTCATGCAGAGAGATCGCCAACATCGCCTTCTCGCCCGACTTTACCACGTCGACATCCATGCCATTGCGCTCCATATGGCGCTGCCAAATACTGGCTATAGCATCACGAGACTGAACAATAAGAACGCGCATTGCGGTTAGGTAACTCCAACACTAGTGATTTTATCTACCACTTAACTAGAGATTAAACCGGCGCATTAATCAACGTGCATTTTGTAGCAGACCTTGCGCGGGCGGCATTAATCCGCTTGAAGCCAGTTAAACTCTGCGAGGTTTGGTCAATGACCACTTGGATTACGATTTGTGACACATGCAAAAGCGAAGGCTGGGAAGCTGGCGCGCAAGAGCTGACCGATGGCGAGCGCTTGGCCGGCATGATCGAGGCTCTGGTGGCTGAGGATGACACCCTGCGCTGCCGCCGTATCTCATGCCTGATGGGTTGCAAAAACGCCTGCAATGTCGCCATTCAGGCTGAGGGCAAGCTGAACTATACGCTCGGCCAGTTTGAAGCAGAGCAAGACGCCGCCGAGGCGATTGTTGGCTATGCCAACCTGCATGCGCAAAGCGAAAGCGGGCAGGTGCCGTACCGGACTTGGCCGCAAGGGGTGAAGGGGCATTTTGTCACCCGCCATCCACCATTGCCCAAAGATGAGCCCGTCAAATGACAGCACGCAGTGCGCAGCGCGAAGATGACAATGTCGTGCCCAAACGCGACAATACCAAGCGCGACAACAACAACGTCGCGGCCAAGCGCGACAACAACAACGTCGCGGCCAAGCGCGACAACAACAACGTCGCGGCCAAGCGCGACCATGGCGGCGGCGTCGATGCCGCCCGCGCCCGCTGGGGCGGCGCACGCGCCGACTGGATAGACCTTTCTACCGGCATCAACCCCGTGCCCTACCCCGTCGCCAATCTGCCCGCCGATAGCTGGACCGCCCTGCCCGACAGCCAAGCCGCCACAGCACTCGAAGCCGCCGCCCGCATCTTCTGGCAAGTACCTGATAATGCATCCATTCTTGCCGCCCCAGGCGCCTCATCACTCATCGCCCGCCTGCCTGCGCTTTGGCCCAAAGCCGCCGTGGCCATCCCCGGCCCGACCTATAACGAGCACGCCGCCGCCTTCGCCGCCCATGGCTGGACCATGAGCGAAAACGCCACCAGCCAAGTCGCCGTTCACCCCAACAACCCCGATGGCAGGCTGTGGACCAGCGCCGAGATCACAGCCCAGCACGCGGTGATCGACGAAAGTTTTTGCGACATCTGCCCCGATGCCTCGCTGATACATCTGTCCACCCAGCCAAACCGCATTATCCTCAAAAGTTTCGGCAAATTCTGGGGCCTTGCCGGGCTGCGCCTCGGCTTCGCCATCGGCCCTGCGCCGCTGATCGACCAGCTGCGCATATGGCTCGGCCCTTGGCCGGTCAGCGGCCCGGCTTTGGCCATTGGCGCGCAAGCCCTGCGCGACCATGATTGGGCCACTCAAACCCGCGCAAGGCTGGCAACCGACAGCGCCCAGCTCGACACCCTGATGCTGGCCAAAGGGGCGACACTCACCGGCGGCACCACCCTGTTCCGGCTCTATGAGGTCGACGATGCCGCCGCATGGCAGGCCCGCCTCGCCGAACAAAAGATCTGGACCCGTATCTTCCCATGGTCGCCCACGCATCTGCGTCTCGGTCTGCCCGCCCCCGCGCAATGGCCCCGCCTAGAGGCCGCAATTTGAGCCTCGCCACAGCACTCCTCGCTGCCCTCGCCCTCGACGCGATCTTCGGCGAACCGCCCCAAATTTGGAGCCGCTTGCGCCACCCCGCCATACTCGCCGGACAAGCGATCAGCTGGCTAGAGCAGCGCTACAACCGGCCGCAAAATCAACGCGCCAAAGGCGCAGCCGTGCTCGCCCTCTTGGTCGCCGTCGCCGCATTCATCGGCTTTGCCCTCGCCGCGCTCCCCGGCCGCTGGTCCGAAATCGCCGTCGTCGCAATCTTGCTAGCCCAGCGCTCACTGGCCCAACATGTCAGCGCCGTCGCCGCCGCCCTGCGCCTGTCGCTACCGGATGGCCGCTTGGCCGTCGCCCAAATCGTTGGCCGCGACACAGCGCCAATGGACGAGGCAGATATTGCCCGCAGCGCGATTGAGAGCGCCGCTGAAAACTTTTCCGACGGCGTGCTGGCCCCGGCTTTCTGGTTTCTCATCGCCGGACTGCCGGGGATATTAGTCTACAAAGTCGTCAACACCGCCGACAGTATGATCGGCCACCTCACCCCACGCTACGCCAATTTCGGCTGGGCGGCGGCCAAGTTTGACGACCTGCTCAACTGGCTGCCCGCCCGCCTCAGCACATTGGTGATCATGCCCGAACTGGCCCTGCGCCCCGCCGGTTGGGCCAACCTAAAAGCCGACGCGCACCAGCACCGCTCGCCCAATGCGGGCTGGCCCGAAGCGGCCATGGCCCGCGCCTTGGGCGTCGCCCTTTCCGGCCCGCGCACCTATAATGGCCAGCGCAAAGACTATCCATTGGTCAACAAATCCGGCAACCGGCAAATTGGTGCCGCCGAGATTGATGCCGCGACGGCGCGGCTCTGGAAAGCGTGGTGGGTCATGGCAGGTGGCGTCGGCCTCTGGGCCCTGTTCATCGGCTAAGCCGCGCTTGCACATTGGCCCCAGCCCTCCTAGCCTGCCTGCAATTTCAGGGAGAAAGCCTTATGCGTTTTGCATCACTATTGGCATTAACAACACTGACTTCAATAACACTGACAGCCGCACCACTTGCCGCCCAAAATTGCGGCGGTGATTTTGGCAGTTTCAAACAGGCACTGATCCAATCAGCCCCCGGCCACGGTATCAGCGCCAACACAGCACAGGCGTTTCTATCCGGCGTGCGCCATGAGCAATCGGTCATCAACGCAGACCGTCGCCAAGGCCATTTCCAGCGCGACTTTTTAGACTTCTCACGCCGACTGATATCAAATAACCGCGTGCAGAACGCCGCAAGGAACTCCCAACGTTACGACAGCACATTCGATAGGATCGAGGCCAATTACGGCGTCCCGCGCGGTGTGCTGCTGGCTTTCTGGGCGTTTGAGACAGATTTTGGCGCGGTGCAGGGCGACTTTAACACCGCCAATGCACTGGTCACCCTCGCCCATGATTGCCGCCGCCCTGAACTGTTCTTGCCGCAGGTTTTCGCAGCAATGGAGCTATTCGCTCGTGGCGACTTTGACCCCGCCCGCACCACAGGCGCTTGGGCAGGTGAGATCGGCCAGGTGCAAATGCTGCCTGCAGATATTCTCGCCAACGGGGTCGACGGCGACGGCGACGGCCATGTCACGCTCAAAACCTCGGCTGAAGACGCGCTGATGTCGGGCGGCCGCATGCTCCAGTCGCTCGGCTGGCGCGCGGGCGAGCCATGGATGCAAGAGGTCACCGTGCCCTCCGGCCTCGACTGGTCGATCACCGGGCTGGGCA